>DKYP01000120.1:850-12673 GCA_002499945.1 Lachnoclostridium sp. UBA7097 | reverse complement strand
CAGACGCCAGAGGCAACAGCAGTACCAGAAGAAACAATAACACCAGAAGTAACAGCAGGGCCAGAAACAACTCTGGCACCAACACAGACACCAGATGTAAGTGTCCCGGGGCAAGGAAAACTGTTAGTAGCATATTTTTCATGGAGTGGAACCAGTGAAAGGATTGCGCAGAATATTATTGCACAAACAGGAGCAGATTCTTTCCGTATTGAAAGGGAAACTCCATATAGTACAAATTATAATGAAGTTGCGTATGGTGAAGCACAGACTGAAGCAGAAACAAATGCAAGGCCTCCAATTAAAGACCCGCTTCCATCTGTTTCACAATATGGCAAAATAGTGCTTTGTTATCCAATCTGGTGGCATACTGCACCTATGTGCGTAGGAACATTCCTTGAAAGCTATGATTTTACAGGAAAAATAATTTATCCAGTTTCACAGTCAGCTTCTATGAGCAGGCCACAGTATGAAGAATCAGTTGAATTTATTAAAGAATGTGCAAAAGGTGCAACAGTAGATGATGGGTTATTCTCAAAAGACAGCACAGCAATAAATAATTATATAAATGAAAAGGTTTTACCATAAAAAATTTTTTAAATAGGGCTAAAACAGGCAAAGTTTTGTATAATAGGGCTTTGCACTGGTTTAGCCCTGTTTTTATTTTTAGCCAGATTAAGAAAACAGAAGAAAATCTAGCCTTTTGGCTAGTTTACTTTTGCTTTTTTAGTAGGTATAATATTACAGTGTTCATTTTGTGCTGCCAGTCTGGTGGTTTTTATTTTTATATAGAAAGGGGAATCTGATGTCAGGAAAAAAAGCCAATAAAATTATTTTAGATGAACATTATATACGTCCGCAGGCGGCATGGGAAAAGATGAAATCTGCCAGGAACACCGGACAGACAGTATATATTTATGGAATAACAGGAACTGGCAAGACCTCCTTTGTAGCGGATTTTTTTGCCAGGAAGCAATATTATTATATATCAATGTCTGGCACAGGGGCTGATAAGCTGGCTGGAATGATACCAGAAAAGACGGACACAGCACATGCACAGAAGATTTTTGTGGTTGATGACCTGCATTTGCTGGAAACACAGGAGGACAGGGTTGTTTGTGAAAGTGTTGTAAATGAATTAAGCGGCAGGAAAGATGTGTGGCTTATACTGGTTTCCAGGGCTCCGGTACCAAAATGGCTGAAATCTGCTTATATCAGGAATATTTTTGTGGTAATTGGGGAAGCAGAACTTTTTCTGGCAGAAAAGGAGCAGGAAAGTTACCTGGGCAGATGGGAAGTGTATCCTGTTAAAGCTACATTTAAAAGAATAATGGAACTTGGCTGCGGGCATCCATTGTATCTGCGTATTGTATCTATGAGGCTTAAAGAAATACCAGAAACCGCAGAAGATAAAGCAGAGGCAGAACTTCGTGCTATAGAAAAATCCAGGGTGGATATATGGGAGTATTTTGAGGTGCATGTATATGACCAGTGGAATGTAGAACTTCTGGAATTTCTGGAAGCAGTATCTATTATGGAACAGTTTGATTTGCATATGGCACAGCAGATTACAAAGAAAAAAGATGCAGGAAGGCTAATCAGGCAGGCGCAGGAAACAGGAAATTTCATGTATGAGTACAATAAAAACGGGCAAAGCATATATGAAATAAGGGCAACTATGAGATATTCCATGCGCCGCCGGCTTTTAGCAAAGTATTCACAGGATTATATAAGCGGACTGTATTGTAGTGCAGGGAGTTGTTATGAGATTGATGGCAATATAATGGAAGCACTTAAGATGTATGAAATGTGCTACAACGAAGATGGCATTTCACGTATACTAATTGAAAATATGAGGAGAAACCCGGCAGCTGGGGATTATTTTGAATTAAAACGTTATTACCTTGCACTTCCAGAGGAAAAGATAAAGCAGAGTGTAGAACTTATGGCGGGAATGAGTATGTTACAGTCCATTCTTTTAAACGAAGAGGAAAGTGAACGGTGGTACCAGGAACTTGCTGCCTGTGCAAAAGAGAAAACAGGGGGAATAAAAAGGGAAGCAGAAATCAGGATTTTATATCTGGATATCGGGCTGCCACACAGGGGGACTGTCCGAATGGTGGATTTACTAAAGCGGGCGGGCATATTTCTGGCAAAAAGGAAAATGGTACTGCCAGAGTTATCTGTTACCAGCAACCTTCCATCTATGATGAATGGGGGAAAGGATTTTTGTGAGTGGAGCAGAAAGGATAAAGAACTTGCAAAGACTATTGGCAAGCTTGTAAGCCTTGTGCTTGGAAAATATGGTAAAGGACTGGTAGACATTGCCCTTGCAGAAAGCCTTTTTGAAAAGGGCGGTGATGACTACGAAGTTGCCTCGCTTGCAAGCAGGGGCAGGATGCAGGCAGAAGGAGGGGGAAAGACAGAACAAGTTTTTGTTGCAGTAGGAATCCTTGTTAAGTTATCTGTTATAAATAACCGTATGGAAGATGCTGTTGATATGCTGGAGAGTTTCAGGCATATGGCAGAGTGGAAAGCACCAAAACTTTTACCAAATATACGTGCCATGTCAGTAAGGATGGATTTATATACGGGCAGGATTAGTGAAGCATACCAGTGGCTTGAAGAAGCCCCGGATGAGGACTCAGATTTTAATACTATGGAACGGTACCGTTACATGACAAAAATACGTGTGTACCTGACAGCCGGACGCAAAGAAAAAGCTGTACTGCTGCTGGATAAGATGCGTTTCTATGCAGAGAAGATGTACAGAAATTATATATCAATAGAAGTAATGGTATTATCAGCTATAGCCAGGTACCGTATGGGAAAAGGCGGTTGGCAGGATATTTTACAGGAAGCAGTAACAAGGGCAGAGGACTACCATTTTGTCCGTATACTGGCAAGGGAGGGTATAGCAATCCTGGAACTTTTAAATACCAGCAGACTTACATGGCATGACAAGGGATTTAAGAAACAGGTTATGGCAGAGTGTGTACAGATGGCAGAATTTTATCCGGCTTATATGAAGGAAAAGCAGGAAGGGAATGTGATTCTGTCAGACAAGGCATTGAAAATCCTGCGGTTGCAGGCGGAGGGGCTGTCTGTAGAAAAGATTGCCGCCCGGCTTGGACTGTCTAAGGCAGGAGTAAAATATTATAACCAGGAAACATATAAAAAATTAGGGGTAAATAACAAGGCAGCAGCAGTAACAGAGGCAAGGAACAGAAGATTATTGTAAAGGCATGAGGGATATTATGAAGCTTGAAAAAACTTACGAAATTAGTTTATTTATTATTATGTGTATATTGACAAGTTATATTGGAAGGATTGTATCTGGAATTTTAGTGCTGCCAGTATGGCTTGATTCTGTTGGCACAGTCCTGGCAGCATATGTGTATGGACCAGTATGTGGTGCAGTTACAGGGGCAGCCGCCAATATTTTATACAGCATGCATTATAAGGCAGCCTTGTTTTACGGGCTGGTAAATATTGCGGTTGGTATTGCAACTGGCATATGTGCAAGAAAGGGATTTTTAAAAAATATATTTGGAATGATGTCTGTTGCATTTCTGGCAGCTGTTATTTCTGTTATGATATCTGCGCCATTAAACTATATTATTGCAGATGGTTCTACCAGGAATATATGGGGAGATGGTGTAGCAGGGCTGCTTACAGAAATGGGGCTTAACAAAACATATAGTTATATTGTTGGGGAATTTTACCTGGACTTTCTTGATAAATCAGTATCCATGCTTCTGTTGTTTTTTATTGTAAAGCTTTATAACAGGAGAAAAGGAATTGCAGATAAAAAACGAAAGAATAAAAAAGCACTTTTGGGGATTTTTCTGTTTATGCTGGTATCTGGTGCTACAGCACAGGCAGAAGAAAATACTGGCAGCACTTATGATTTCCATAAATATATACAGACTGTTTACAATGGTGAAGATGGACTTGCAGGCGGGATGGCAAGTGATATTGCCCAGACAAAAGATGGTGTTTTATGGATAGGGACATATGGAGGGTTATACCGTTATAGTGGAAATAACTTCCAATGGATGAACCACTTAGAATCTGTGAAAACTGTAAACTGCCTTTATACAGATGAAGCAGGAAGGCTTTGGATAGGGACTGATGACAATGGGTTATCCATATGTATAAAACAGGATATATCTAATGTATTAAACAAAGAAAACGGGCTTCCCTCTAATTCAGTACGTTGTATTACGGAAAACACAGAGGGATATTATTATGTCGGGACAGCGGACAGCCTTGTAGTTATAACATTATCTGGCGGTATAGGGGTTTATGGTACTATACCTGGAATTACCTGTGCAGACAGCCTTTCAGCAGACCAGAAGGGAAATGTTGCAGCTGTTACAGCAGAAGGGAACCTTTACATAGCAAAGGGCAAAAAAATTATAGCAGAGCAGGCATTGCAGGAAGATGGGGAAGTGTACAGCTGCTGTGCATTTGACAGGACAGGGAAATTATATGCAGGGACTTCTGGTAATAAAATCCTTGTTTATAAATTATCATCAGGGAAGTTAAAGAAAATATCTTCCATACAATGTGGCAGGCTTAAAGGTATTAACTCACTATATTTTACAGAGGAAGATGCATTATTTGCATGCGCAGATAACGGTACCGGGTATTCTGGCAATAATAAAACCTTCCATCCTATAGATACTGGCAGTTTTAACAGTTCAATCGGGCATATGCTGTCTGATTACCAGGGAAATTTATGGTACACATCTTCAAAGTCAGGGCTTCTAAGGCTGTGTCCGTCTGTTTTTACAGAGATTTATAAAGAAGAAGGATTGTATGGAAATACTGTAAATACAGTTGTCCAGTGGAATGGCATCCTGTATACCGGGACAGATAAAGGGATTTGTACAAGCGACAGAAGCAGTTCCGCTAAGGAAGCAGACTATCTTATACAGAAATTTAATAAAACCAGAATACGGTGCCTGATGCCTGACTCCAGGAAACATTTATGGGTATGCACTTCAGATAAGGGGATTTTTGAAATATCAGAAGATATGGAAATAAAAAGATATGGCAGCAAGGCAGGAATAACCGGGGATAAATCCAGTTTTGTAATAGAAACAAAAGATGGTACAATAGTTGCGGCAGCAGATACAGATATCCATTTTATCAGGAACGGGGCAGTTTATAATACTATTAGTCCTGGTACAGGAACTGTGCTGTCATTATGTGAAATGGAAGATGGGAGTATTTTCGCAGGAACAGATGGCAACGGAATTATAATTATAAAAGATGGCAGGATAACAGGAACATTAAAACAGGAGGACGGGTTAAGTTCAGATGTTATCCATAAGATAGTGGCAGACCCTGGCAATGGGCTTTTTATTGTAACAGGCAACGGGCTGTGTTATATGGATGGCAAAGGGGAAATTAAGATATTAGATAATTTCCCATATTATAATAATTATGACATTGTACAGGGAAACAATGATGAATTATTTGTATTAAGTGCAGCAGGAATATATATTACAGATAAAGACCAGCTGCTTAATGGGGAAGAAGTTAAATACGAACTTCTGGACTCCAGGAAAGGGCTTAAAATAAATTTAACACCAGATTCATGGAATTATATTGATAAAGAAAACAACCTCTACCTGTCTGGAAATACAGGAGTTGTAAGCATAAACCTTGGCCACTATGACACCAGCACAAGGTCATACCGTATGCTTTTTACAGAAGCAGAGGCAGATGGCATAACTTACCCTGTGGAAAAAGGGGAAACAACCAGTATACCAAGAGGGGCAGTAAGAATTGAAATTACACCAGAAATTGTAAATTATTCGGTTAATAACCCGGATATAAGTGTTTATCTGGAAGGTTTTGATAAAAAACCTAAAGTAGTACCACAAAACATGCTTTCAAGTATAGTGTATACAAACCTGCCATCAGGGGAATATACATTCCACCTTGCTGTTTTAAATAACAGGACTGGAAGTGTGATAGCAGAAAATACATACCAGATTATAAAAGAAAAAGAAATATATGATAACTGGTGGTTTAAATTATATGTTGTAACAGAGGCTGCAATTATTATTTCATACCTGACATGGATGTTTGTAAGAACCCAGATACAGAAAACATTACGTATACAGAAAATGGAACTGGAATGGGCAAAAAACCAGCTGCAAATGGGGAATGAAACAATTTTTACAATTGCACAGGCAGTAGATGCAAAAGATGAGAAAACCAGTAAACATTCTGCCAGGGTATCAGAATATTCAGTTATGGTTGCAAAAAAACTTGGTTACAGTGATGAGGCATGTGAAGAACTGCGTAAAATTGCAATGCTGCATGATATCGGTAAAATAGGCATACCAGACCAGGTACTGAATAAACCATCACGTCTTACTGATGAGGAATATGAAATTATGAAGTCCCATGTGGCAAGAGGGGCGGAAATATTAAAGAACTTTACATTAATTGATAATGTAGCAGACGGGGCACTTTACCATCACGAAAGATATGATGGCAAAGGATATATCAATGGCTTAAAAGGGGAAGAAATTCCTTTAAATGCAAGAATTATAGGGATTGCAGATGCATTCGACGCAATGACTGCAAACCGTGTTTACCGTAAAAAATTAGATATCGGGCATGTACTAGAAGAACTGGAAAAAGGAAGGGGCACACAATTTGACCCAAAGCTTGTAGATATTATGTTCGGGCTTATTAAAGACGGGACTATTGATATAAACCAGATTTATAAGCCGGAAGACTGTGAGGGAGAGTAAAATGGATACTGGAATGGTAAGGGTTTACAAAATTACATTTACCAGCGCTGCCATGTTAATAATTATTGCATTCTGCGTTAATTTTCTGGTGCGTGATAAAGATGCTGGCAGAATACTAAAGGCCGGTTTTGTATATGTAGGGGATGCCAGCACGGCATATACAAATAACTTTGTAAAAGCACAAGAATCAATAGAAAAAAAGTATAAAGGGCAGGTAGAAACAATTTCAGAATATAATGTGTCTGAAGAAAACATAGAAGAATCTTTAAAAAAGCTGGTGGAAGCAGGATGTGGCATAGTTTTTACAACCAGTTATGGATATGGGGAAAAGACGAAAGAATTTGCAGCAGATTATCCCGGGGTACAGTTTTGCCAGGCAACATGCAGCAATGCCAATGAAGAACCAGTTTTAAGTAATTACCATACTTTTATGGGCAGCATATACCAGGGCAGGTACATTTCTGGCGTTGTGGCAGGAATGAAACTTAAAGAGCTGATTGAAAAAGGGGAGATTACAAAAGAACAGGCAAAAGCCGGGTATGTCGGGGCTTATCCATACGCAGAAGTAATATCAGGCTATACCGCTTTTTTTCTTGGAATACGTTCAGTAGTGCCAGAAGCAACTATGACAGTAAGATATACAAACACATGGGGCAATCATATTTTAGAGAAGAAATGTACAAAAAAACTGATTAACGAGGGCTGTGTAATTATTTCACAACACTCTGATACGGCAGGTCCGGCAGCAGCCTGTGAGGAAACAGACCGGTCACAGGCAGTATATTATGTAAGTTATAATGAAAGTATGGCAGACATTGCACCAACCACTTATCTTACAGGTTCAAAAATTAACTGGACAGTATATATGGAAGAAGCAGTTGGTGCGGTACTTGCCAGAAAAGATATTGAGAAATGCGTCAAAGGGAACATTAATGGAAATGATGCAGGGGCAGGGTTTGAAAACGACTGGGTGAGGATGCTTGGAATAAATGAATTTACAGCCGCCGCCGGGACAAAAGAAAAAGTGGATGAACTTGTAAGGGGATTTAAAAATAATAATATACAGGTGTTCCAGGGTGAATATACAGGTGTAAACCCGGATAACCCGTCAGACACCATTGACCTCCGGGAAGGATTCAATGAAAACAGTAAATCTTCAGCACCAGTTTTTAATTACATACTGGATGATGTTATTATAATAAAATAGTTATAACTTAAGGGTATAAACAGAAAAACTATCAGGAACTTGCGTAATTATTTTGTATGGTTTATAATTCCAGTATAATAACAAATCCAGAAAGGAATGGTGTATTATGGAAGAATTTAGGAAAAAATTATTTAAGGCAGCATCTTTAATCCTTGCTTTTGCAATGTTAATATCAGCTGGTTATACAGGGACAGCCATTACACAGGCAAAACAGAAGAAAAATATTGTAATCCTTTATTTTTCAGGGACAGGGACAACAAAAGCAGCTGCCCAGAAAATTAAAACTAAGACAAAGGGCAAATTGCTTGAAATTAAGGCAGCAGAACCTTATACAGAAGATGACCTTGACTATAGCAATGATGACAGCCGTGTAACCAGGGAACATGAATCAGCAGACAGCCCGGCAGAAAGTACAGTACGCCCGGATATTGCTAATTTAAGCGCTATTAAAAAAGCTGTAAAGAAAGCAGATGTTGTTTATATTGGTTATCCAATCTGGTGGGGTGAAGCACCACATATTGTATATAACCTTGTTGAAAAAGTAAGCCTTAACGGAAAAACAGTTGTACCATTCTGCACATCTATCAGCAGCGGTCTTGGAAACAGTGCAAGCAACCTTAAAAATAGTGCACAGGTTTCTTCTAAGACAAAATGGCTTAAAGGACGTAATTTCTATGATGTACCATCACAGAAAACAGTAAATAAATGGATTAATGGATTAAAATATTAAACATGAGGAAACAGGATGGACATTTTATTCATTAACGGCAGCCCAAATAAAGATGGCAATACAGCAGGGTTAGCAAAAGAATTATTAAAAAACAAAGAATACAGGACACTTAACCTTGTAGACTATAAACTTTATTCTTATGGCCAGGATTATCCAGATGACCAGTTTGATGAGATATTAAATGAAATGAAAAAGGCAGATATAATAGTAATTGGCTCTCCATTATACTGGCATAGCATGAGCGGGGCAGCCAGGAATCTTTTAGACCGTTCATATGGGACAGTTACAAGTGAAATGCTTGGCGGCAAAAAACTGTATTTTCTTTTCCAGGGTGCATCACCAACAAAAGAGCAGTTAGCAGCAGGGGATTACACAATGGGAAGGTATGCAGGTCTTTATGGCATGGAATATATGGGCATGGCAACAACTGCGCAGGAGGCAGCAAAACTTGCCGCTGGCATATAAATTAAGACAGGCAGGTATTAATACATAAGGCATAGTAAGGCAATCCAGGATAAACAGTGGGATTAGAAGTTTATCCTGGATAATTGTCTTTATTTTACATTTGCACTAAAATATATGTAGAAATGGCAGATAAAGTTATAACGTGGAAGTATAAACTGGAAAACCACAATGAACTTCTTTCCATCCCCTGTATAGGTTATAATTATCCCATAATAAATTCAGAAAGGAATGGTGGATTATGGGAAGATTGTATAATGCAGGGGGTATAAGACGTTTTCTGGCATTTGTCTTAATCTTGTCATTGTCATTTACAGTAACAGCCTGTGGTGGTAATAAAAGCAGCGGCAGTAGTAATAACAGGAGTAATAGCAGTAACCGCAAGGAAAGCCAGGCACAAGTAAAGGCAGATGGCAATGTACTGGTTGCATATTTTACAGCAGCTGAAAATAGTGGTGTTGATGCAGTTGCATCTGCAAGTTATTCAGAGGTAAATGGTGAAGCGGTGGGGCGTGTACGTGCCCTGGCGGATATGATACAGGCAAAGACTGGCGGGGAGTTATTCTCTATCCAGACATCAGTGGTATATCCTGCGGATGGCGGGGAACTTATTGATTATGCACAAAAAGAGCAGGATGATAATGCCCGTCCTGAATTAACAAGCCATATAGAAAACCTGGATAATTATAATACAATATTTATTGGTTTTCCTACATGGTGGTACGATATGCCACAGGTTTTGTACAGCTTTTTTGATGAGTATGATTTCTCTGGCAAGACAATTATTCCCTTTAACACACATAATGGAAGCCGTTTTTCCGGGACTATAGATACTATAAAGGATTTAGAGCCAGATGCCGATGTAATTACAGATGGACTTACAATAAGTGAACATGATATTCCAGAAGCTGAAGGTGATGTTAATAGCTGGCTGGAAGGCTTAGGTTACTAAACCTGCAGAGTAAAGGAAGGAAACCCGCATGAAACCTGTTATGAAAACCAAAATAGCAGTTGATATCTGCATGACAGCAGTTTTGTTGCTTCTTATGGCATATTCACTGGTGGGTGATATGCTGCATGAATGGCTTGGGACCGGGATGTTTGTGCTTTTTGTTATACACCATATCTTAAATTCCAGATGGTGGAGCCATATTGCAAAGGGAAGATATACAAAATTCCGTATTTTGCAGGTGGCAATTGTAATAGCAGTTTTATTGTCAATGGCTGGTTCCATGGCAAGCGGTGTGGTTCTTTCACGGTATGTATTTGCTTTCCTGCCTGTACAGGGAGGCATGTCCCTTGCCAGAAACTTACATATGGTTTGTGCTTACTGGGGATTTATACTTATGTCACTCCATCTTGGAATACATTGGAGCATGATGGTGGGAATGGTTAAAAAATTTATTAAAAAAGAGAACAAGCCATTCACATGGACATTACGCATTATTGCAGTATTAATTGCCGGTTATGGAATATATGCTTTTATTAAAAGGGAAATATTAAGCTATATGTTAATGGAAAAACAGTTTGTATTTTTTAATTTTGAAGAACCACTTTTATTATTTATCCTGGATTATATGGCAGTTATGGGGCTGTTTGTATTTGCAGGGCATTATATTTCCATGGCTCTTAAAAACTCTGTTGCCATACAGGGGCGTGGTAACAATTAATTATAAATATAATGGCATTTCTTCTTTTTATATAAATAAATTGACCTTGTTGTATTATATACACAAGGTTAATTTTTATATATGGAATTTTACTGTTACGGCATAGGACATGTATATATCTGAATAGAATAAATAAAGATAAGAAAAGCAGGAGGATATTTTTATGGGTATTACCCAGGAGAAACTTGAAGAAATGGCAGCACTGGATATAAAAGAAGCTGATATTTCAATGCTTGCAGATATAAGGGATATTGAAACAGATGCAACAGCCCCTGTAGATGAAAAGCTTGCTTTATTTGCAAGGCAGACACCTAATATTTATGTCCACAAGGCAGGCAATTATATTATTAAAGTATCTTACCAGGAGTCCGGGCCTTCCATAGATGACAAGATGGAGGAATATATAAGTAGGATGCAAGGCGCTTATTTATGAAAGGGCAATATTTTTATACAGCCATGTACCTGCGGCTTTCAAGGGATGACGGGGATTCTTTTAAATCTGAAAGCGGGAGTATTACAAACCAGAAGGGGCTTATAAGGGATTATATAAGAAAACAGCCGGATATGGAACTTTATGATATATATTCTGATGATGGTTTTTCTGGCAGTAATTTCCTAAGACCAGAATTTAAAAGAATGATTGCAGATATAGAGGCAGGCAGGGTGAATTGCGTAATTGTAAAAGACCTTTCCCGTTTTGGGCGTGATTATATTGAAACAGGCAGATATTTACAGAAGATATTTCCATCACTCGGGGTACGTTTTATAGCGCTGGCAGACAACTATGACAGCTTTTTTGCAGACAGGGGGGAAAGCTCTATTGTACTTCCTGTCAAAAATTTTATTAATGATTCTTATTGCAGGGATATATCAGTAAAAGTTAAAAGCGGGCTTGAAGCCAGACGCAGGAACGGGGAATTTATTTCACCATTTGCAGTTTATGGATATGCAAAAGACCCAGAGGACAAAAACCATCTT
>DKYP01000120.1:0-557 GCA_002499945.1 Lachnoclostridium sp. UBA7097 | reverse complement strand
ACAAAAACCATCTTATAATAGATGAATATGCAGCAGTAAATGTCAGGAATATATTTAAATGGAAAATTGAGGGAATGGCTGTTTCTGCGATTGTAAAAAGGCTGGACAGCCTTGGAGTTTTACCGCCCAGGGAATATAAGAAATCTATGGGGGTTAAATTTAATGGTGGTTTTTCTGGTACAGGCAGGTCTTTATGGAGTAGTGCTTCTGTGAAAAGGATTTTAACAAATGAAGTATATCTTGGGCATCTGGTACAAGGCAAATCACAAAAAGTAAATTACAAAGTACAGAAAGTTATAGCAAAACCAGAAAAAGAGTGGATACGTGCAGAACATACACATGAGGCAATAATAACAGAAGATGATTTTAATATTGTACAGAACCTTTTAAAATCAGACAGCAGAAAAAGCCCGGATATGAAGAAGCCAGGAAGGTTTGCAGGGCTTCTTTTTTGTGGGGACTGCGGGGAGCAGATGGTGCGCAGGGTAAACCATTATAAAGGAAAAACAAAAGTTTATTATATTTGTTCTACCAAAAACCGGGGTGAGGGATGCAGC
>DKYP01000181.1 GCA_002499945.1 Lachnoclostridium sp. UBA7097 | reverse complement strand
AAATCTAATCGTTCGTGAGTATAATATAAAGGCTGGAAAATTATACTTTTATATTTTGATATAATGTGGTAAAATACTAAATAGTGTTTTTTAGTTATATAAGAAAATCGAAGGAGGAACGATAGTGAGTAGTCCGGTTGATGAAAAAGAAACTGTTTCACGTAATTTTATTGAGAATATTATTGACAAGGATATTAGTGAAGGGAAATGCAAGAAGGTGGTTACACGTTTCCCGCCTGAACCAAATGGATATCTCCATATAGGGCATGCAAAGTCAATAGTTCTTAATTCAGGGCTTGCCAAAGAGTATGGCGGTGTTTTTCATCTGAGGTTTGACGACACTAACCCAATAAAAGAGGAATCAGAGTTTGTTGAGTCGATTATAGAAGATGTACGGTGGATATGTGGTGATTTAGACACAGACCAGATATATTATGCGTCAGAATACTTTGATACAATGTATGAATGTGCATTAAAGCTGGTGAAGAAAGGCAAAGCGTATGTATGCGATTTATCCGCAGAAGGGATAAGGAAGTACAGGGGGACATTAAAACAACCAGGAAAGCCGAGCCCTTACAGGGAACGTACAATTGAAGAAAACCTTGACTTATTTGGACGTATGCGTGCAGGGGAATTTGAGGATGGCTCAAAGGTGCTGCGTGCTAAAATTGACATGGCATCACCAAATATGAACATGAGGGACCCTGTAATTTACAGGATTGCAAGGAATACACACCATAATACAGGCGATAAATGGTGTATTTACCCTATGTATGACTTTGCCCACCCTATTGAAGATGCAATAGAAGGGGTCAGCCATTCAATATGTACACTTGAATTTGAGGACCACAGGCCATTGTATGACTGGGTAGTGCAGGAACTTGGATTTGAAAACCCGCCGAAGCAGATTGAATTTGCAAAGCTCTACCTTACCAATGTTGTTACAGGAAAGCGTTATATCAAAAAGCTTGTTGAGGACGGCATAGTAGACGGGTGGGATGACCCGAGGCTTGTATCAATAGCAGCATTAAGACGCCGTGGTTTTACACCAGAATCAATACGCAACTTTATTAACCTCTCAGGCATTTCAAAAGCACAGAGTTCATCTGACTATGCAATGCTTGAATACTGCATACGTGAGGATTTAAAACTTAAACGCCCACGTATGATGGCAGTTTTAGACCCAGTTAAGCTTATAATAACTAACTACCCTGAAAATGAGATAGAGTACCTTGACGTTGCCAATAACCAGGAAAACGAAGCAATGGGCATGCGTAAAGTGCCATTTGGAAAGGAAATCTACATTGACAGGGAAGATTTTATGATTAACCCGCCAAAGAAGTATTTCAGGCTTTACCCAGGCAATGAAGTAAGGCTTATGAATGCTTATTTTGTAAAATGTACAGATTATGTAACAGATGATAATGGCAATGTAACAGAGATACACTGCACTTATGACCCTGAAACAAAGAGCGGAAGCGGTTTTACTGGAAGAAAAGTAAAAGGGACAATACACTGGGTCTGCGCCGAAACAGCAGAAAAAGCAGAAGTCCGTTTGTATGAAAATATTGTAGATGAGGAAAAAGGGGTATATAATGAAGATGGTACAATTAATGTAAACCCAGATTCATTAACTGTACTAAAAAACTGTTATATAGAGCCTGCACTTGCAGATGCTTCGCCTATGGACAGCTTCCAGTTTGTAAGGCATGGTTATTTCTGTGTAGATTCAAAAGATTCAGGCAGGGATAACATGGTATTTAACAGAATAGTTTCACTAAAGAGTTCATATAAACCAAAATAAGGAGGTAAAATCATATGGGTTTATTTAATGGTCTTGAGAAATTCGGGCTTGGAAAGCTCCAGAAGATGGATGTATTTGATAAGGATGAAAAAAAAGAGGAGAAAAAGCCAGAACCAAAACCAGCGCCGGCACCAAAGCCGGAGGTACATGAGGCAGACCTGCTTTTTGACAAGTCATATACATGCCCTGTATGTGACAAGGGCTTCCGCTCCAAAATGATAAAAACAGGCAAAGTAAAACTGGTTAAACAGGATACAGATTTAAGGCCTGTTTATAAATATGTTGATTCTATAAAATATGATGTATTAGTATGCCCTAGATGCGGTTACAGCGCACTTAGCAGGTTCTTTAAATTTATGATGCCGTCACAGGCAAAGCTTATAAGCGAAAATATATCAAGGAATTTTAAGGGCCTTCCAGAAACAGGCGATATATACACATATGATGATGCCATTGCACGTTACCAGCTTGCCCTTGCCAATGCCATTGTAAAGAAAGCAAAGGCAAGCGAAAGGGCATATACATGCCTTAAAATGGCATGGCTCTACAGGGGCAAGGCAGAAACACTCCCAGAAGATACACCTGACAGGGACAAAGTTATAGCAGAACTGAAAAAAGAAGAAGATTCACTTCTTGTTACCGCATATGAGGGATTTTCAGACTCATTCTTAAAAGAGGATTTTCCAATGTGCGGCATGGATGAACTTACTGTCACATACCTTGTAGCAGAGCTTGCAAGGCGTGCAGGGAGGTACGACGAAGCTATCCGCTGGATTTCAAGGGTACTTACGTCAAGAAATGCAAGCGAACGTATTAAAGAGAAAGCAAGGGTAGTAAAAGACCTTGTAGAAGAAGACAGGAAAAAAGAAGAAGAGGGACAAGAACAATAATATAACACACCAGTACATACTGGCAAAAAGCCAGCCATACAGAGGAATAAATATGGCTGGCTTATTATAATTGCATGAAAGACAGGGCAGGATTATAATTAAAGAGGCTTATGCAGTTTATCCTTTTTTTGATGGGGATATCTGGCTGCAAATGCTTAAAGACAGAAATGATATAACACATATTTATGACGGGGATGCAGCAAAGAAATTAGCAAACAGGATTTTAGAAGAATATATACCACAGTTTATAAAACTTGAGATGGAAGTAAGAAAAAATTATGGTGATACATTAGAAACAATATAAAAAATATGGTACAGCCCAGAACCTGCCTGCAATACAAAACAGGTCCGGGCAGTAATCCTATTCTTCAAAATAACTGTTAGTTTTAATTATGCTTCTTGGGACAGCATCTTTAGAATTTTTCCATGGCTTGTCCTCATTACGGTAATCAAACTTATCAATAAACCATTCCAAATCATCAATTACACGCTGCATATTTCCAAAATAGACATTATCCAGGTCATTTAAAAACTCCTTTTGTTTAGTGCCATTTAACGAACTGGCAGCATCATACAACATGCCATAATGCTTTGTGCAAAAACCCTTACAATGCAGGAACTTATCATGGAAAGCATCATCATTTACATAACAATGCAGTACAGTAGCTATGTAACGCCCAAATACATTTTTAATACGGTTGCAGATATAACATGAACTTTCAAGGGCAAGGGTATATCCATATACACCAGTCTGCTCCTTTTTAGCAAAAAGCCCCTTTTTAGATGGCTGCCCTGTTTTGCTTAAATCTTTAAGCTTCCCTGTAGAATATTTCATATGCGTATGCAGCATAAGCGCAACACCAAGCCTGTTCTGGTTTTTATAAAGCTGCTTCATATGGTGTGTACAAAAACCCGTTTTATCAGTTTCAGCCCTTATATCATCCTCCATATAGCTTGGACCAAGGGTAAAATCCACAGCCTCCTGTTCAAGTTCAGTATACATAAGGCAGAGAGGGCACTCACAATCCTTGCCAAAAGCATCATTAACAGGAATAGTATATAATTGTTCTTTCATAAGTAGTCCTCCTTATAATTATAAATTAACACAGTGCCAATTTATTCTTTCAATTTAACCATACAGCTTTTCTTGCAGAAGCAAATCCCATACTTTTTAATAAACATATAACCCTCATCAAGAAGCCCCTCATCATAATGTTTATCATCTATCTGTTTAAGAGCCCTGTCACACATACCATCCATTTCATTAAACCTCTGTACACACTTAAGCTCCAGTATTATAGCAGGCTGTTTTTCATCATAAGGCTTTAAAACAATATCATACCTGCCATTGCCGCTTTCACGGTTTGAAAACTTTTCATAATCCTCCATGCCACTAAGAAGCCCAAGCAGGAAACCGTGGTAGAAATTCTCTGCGCTGTCCATATAACTGATGCTTTCACGCAGGTGTTTTTTAAGAAAATTTTCAAATACAGATGTATTGCCATTAACCACTGCATTATAAAGCCCTGAAAAATCTGCCACTTTAATCCTTGCATTAAACCATTCAGTTATTGTATTGCTGTAAATATAGCGTATCTCCCTGTCCGGGATTTTTAAACTAAGATAAATAGTATCATTCTCAAACCTCCTGCCCGCTGCCTTAAGATATCCCGTAAAGAAAAGGAAATTCCATAAATTATCCTGTGTCTTGTAAATATCACCATAAGTAATATCTTCATGTACAGGCTTTTCAAGCGTGCCACCAGCAACAAGCTCTTCAATCTCGCGTTTGGTGTTATTATCCGCCATTTCAACTAACTCTTTAATAATGCTGTTGGAAGAAGTATTAGACCAGTATGGTTTAGGATAAATGGTATTTTTATGTATAATATCATAAGTATAATTAATAACACTCCAAGGGTTATAAATTTCTACATTGCCAAATAAATAGCCATTATACCATAACTTTATTTCTTCAATTCTATCATTTATTTCATAAAAAGAGAGCATTTTATCAACTTCACTTTGTGTAAACCCAAAATATTCTGAATAACTTTCATCAAGCACAGAAATTATTTTCAGGTTATTAAGACCAGTAAAAATACTTTCACGGCTTATACGCAGACAGCCAGTAACCACTGCAAACTCAAGGCTTGGATTAGTTTTAAGTGCAGACTCAAAAAGTGAACGGATAAAACTAACCATTTTATCATAAAAACCGCTAAAATAGGCATTTTCAAGAGGAACATCATATTCATCCAGCAGGATAATAGTTTTCTTGTTATGGTATTTTTCAAGACACTCTGATAAAAACGCAATAGATTTTGCATAAGTAATATTATCTGCATTTCCGCTTAAAATAGATTTATATGTTTTTTTACGTTCTTCTGTAATAATACCACTATCTAAAATATACCTGTGTCTGTCAAATTCCTTAAATATTTCACCACAAAGGCTTTTATATGCCATTTCAAATGTTGGCTGTTTAGCAGATTTCAGTGATATGAAAATAACCGGGTACTGTCCCATATGTTCCAGATATTCTTTCCCTGCGTACATAATTTCCTTCCCTTGGAAATATGCAGAATTATCTGCTGCTGTTCCGTCAGGAAGTATTTCTTTCTCAAAAAAAGTGCGTAACATGCTCTGGGCAAGTGTCTTGCCAAAACGCCTCGGACGTGTAAAAAGGGTAACTGTACTGCCATTTGATAATATATCACGTATTAATAATGTTTTATCTATATAGTAATATCCTTTATTTATCATTTCTTTATAAAATTCCACCCCTATTGGAATTGGTTTTGATGGTTTCATAAAATTATACCTCTCTGCATTTCTGGTTATAGGAAAGTTTTAGTTAATCTGGTTAATGGTTTGTGGTCTGGCAAGTCCAAAGTGGTTTTGCGGACAAGCACGTTTTCACTTGGATGGGTCACGCAATGGTGCATAAAATCCCTATGCTTCAAAGAAAAAACATCTTTGAAGCATTTAATACGGGATTTAAACACCAGCGGCCCCATACAGCTGTCCTTTAAAACCACATTTGGACTTTGCCAGACAATCTACTCTTTGTATACTTCCAGAACGTCAGGAACAGCTGGTAATATTGCATAAACCGGGAAAACTGGGCTGTCTGGACTTTACCACTAAAAAATGAAGAAATACAAAGAATAATTATACTTGAACTTATACAGCAGTTATGCTAAAATAAGAATTGGGAAATCAAAATAATAACAGGTGTACCACCTGGCATTGCGCCAACAATGCCAGGCAAGATATGGTAGATAGAGTACCACACATACAGGATTTCCTGCGATACACGCATTTTTATTATACATGATTTATTTTATTATTGCAATCATGTTTTTTGCGTATTTATGCAGGGAGATTCTTTGTTTTGCAACCTTTTTTATACATTAAAGGTGCTGGTGTGGACGCATACCAGCACCTTATTTTGGTTTCCCGCTAAAAGCAATGGCAGATAAAAGTTAAATTATAAAAATCAAATTTGCATATTATTGCCAGCGCAGAATAGTGGGAAGCCAGGGAAGAAAAAGCATAAAGCTTTAATTCTCTCTGGTCTGTTACGGTCAATGTAAACAAACAGAAAGAAATTAAAAAGGAGGCAAAACTATGGAACAAAAAAGAAAATTAATAAGAAGGATAGCAGTTTTTCTGGTAATTGCAATTATATTTGGAAGTGTGGGGAGGTATAATTACAAAAGGGCAGAGGCAGAGAATAATATTGTATTACCAGTAGATACAGGAAAAAAAGAAGCTGATATGTGTATTACAACAGATATGGTTAATTGCAAAAAAGGAGATATTATAACACTTACTTTGATATATACAGGTACAGAACCTATAAATGGTATAGACTGTGATGTTAATTTGGACAACTCTTTATTAAAGCCATATAATTGTGAACCAATAGGAAGACTTTGCGATATATTACATTGTTATGATGATTATTTTATTATATACACTGGTGGAAATGCTCAAAACTATATTAGGGAAGGTGAGCAATTTGTAAATTTGCAATTTCAATGTTTAGAAGATATTGATAAAGAAAGTATAATAAAATTTACTACTGTTAGTTTTTATTTTCCTAGTGGAGGAGAATATTTTTATGAAGAAGGTTACTCTGTCAAAATTAATCCAACAAATACATCTGAACCTGCCCCAACAGCTACCCCTTCACCAACAGGTTCACCATCACCAACACCGTCAGTTTCACCATCACCAGTTCCAACAGTACCTACAGGAAGTGCAATCGTTCCGGATTGCAAACACTTATTTAATGATTATGATTACACCAGCCCTGTAAAGGGTTCTCCTGTTATTCTTTATGGCAATGGAATTAATAAAAAGATTGATGGTAATGTTGTAAATAATAAGCAGTTTACTGCATATACTGATATCCTGCCGTCTTACAATTATACACTTAACAGCAAAGGTGTGGTAAAACCATCTTCTGGAAAGGTTATTGCTGGCATTACTACTTCCAGTACAAAGCCTGTGGTGTCAAAGAATAAAATTGTTGACAGGGATGCGGCGAAGATTGCGAAGGCAAATATTAAAAATGGGCAGGTAACTGTAACGGCTGCCGGTAAGGAAAAGGGTCTTGTCTATCTGTGGATTATTGATACAGGAAAGAATGGTGCTTATGAATGCTGCCCCGTAAATGTCCTTATGGCGCCTACAAAGCTTGAAGCAAGGGATATTTCAGGTAACAGGCTTAAAAACCCTTCTATAAGCCAGGGAGGCTCTCTGGACGTATGTGTGGCTGGCATTGCGCCTGGTGGCACAAAGACAGATGACTGTACATATACTGCTACAGTGGCGGATGCTTCACAAAGCTATGTAAAAGTTACACCTGTACAAGGCAAAAATGGGCAATTTAAAATTACAGCAACAGGGCTGAAAAATAATAAAAATACAAAAGTTTCTATAACGTTTACATGCAATGAAAACAAAAAGAAAGTTAAACTGGCAGCAACTATAAAAAAATAACATTACTGGTCACATAGCGGACAGTAACTATGCAGGTAAGAATAAAAAATTTTTTTGTATATACTTAAAATAACTGCAAATATATGATATCATATATGCAGGCAAAATGATATAAATAGTCCATGTGGACAGAAAAAAGCCCCAGTGATGCAGACACCGGGGCTTTTCTATTCCTAATTTTGGTAATGGGAAGTTTTAACCCCACCGGTCGTAACAGCGGTTGAAACAGGTGCACATTTTTAAATCCAAGTATCACTTATTGTTACATTTTTCTTTATATATTATCTGAACATATTTCCAATAGCTTCTTCGACAACTGCATTAAGACTTTTTCCATGTTCAATAGCATATACTGCAATATTACGGTGAAGTTCCGGGCTTATCCTGATATTAAACGTACCCTTATAAGGCTGTTCAGGTTCGGTATTTCTTTCTTTACAGTCCGCTAGATATCCATTAATTACATTTATAAAATCTTCTTCCAGTTCCTTCACGGAAGCCCCTTCATAGGATAACAAAGATTTTATTCCAATAACTTTTCCAAAAAGGCACCTGTCCTCTCTTGAATATTCAACTGTTCCATTATAATTTCTGTACGACAACAAATTACTCATAAAAAACCATCCTTCCTTAATTTTTCTATTACCTGTTCCAGTACATACCGTTTTAATATCCCATCTGGATGTGGTTTATGGAAATTTATTACTTCATTGCTTCCTTCTTTTATAAATTTTACCCCTGAGCCTGTCCTTCCTTGTTTTAATTCATATCCAAAGTATGACAACAGGGATTTCATTTCATCAAAAGTAAAGTCTTTTGGTTTTTCAAGTAATTTTTCAATCAGTTTATTTTTTCTGCTCATTAACAATTCCCCTTTTTTATAATATAGCATTATGGTAAAAAATATGCAACTATTTTTAGTCGCATGATGTGTAATTTTAATTAGGCATATAGAAGAACATATGTATTATAGCATTTTTTAATAGCAATTATTTACAAATTAATACACTTTAATGTTTGATAGCAATAAGCTAGCCGTTTTTAAAGTGGATAGATGTGTTTTATATCTTGGTTTTTATTTAAATCCTGCAAAGAGTAAATTAGCTGGCAAATTCCAAAGGATACCAAAAGACAGCTGTACAAAACCGCTGGTGCTTAAGCCCCGTACTAAATGCTTCAAAGATGTTTTTCCTTTGAAGCATAGGGGCTTTATGCATCCATTGCGTGGTTTGTCCAAGCGGAAGCGGCTGTCTGTGGTATCCTTTGGAATTGCCAGCCCAAATAACCAGCCAAATAATCTCCCCAATAAAAAACGTATAATATTTCCCATTTATGGATATTATTACAAAAAAGGGGGCTGCATTTTGCAAAAGAATACAAAAAGTAAGATAAAGAGAGAATAAAAGAGCAAAAAAGAGAATATAAAAGATATATCGCAAAATATAACTATGGATTGTATTGCACAAAATTTCCAAATGAAATATATTATGTCTATGGTTAGCACTCAAAACGAGTGAGTGCTAGTAAATGCGATTTGAAAAGGAGGATATATATTATGAAGTTATCACCATTAGGAGACAGAGTTGTTTTAAAACAGTTAGAAGCAGAAGAAACCACAAAATCAGGAATTGTATTACCAGGTAATGCACAGGAGAAGCCACAGCAGGCAGAAGTTATTGCTGTAGGCCCTGGCGGTGTTGTAGATGGCAAGGAAGTAGTTATGCAGGTATCTGTAGGGGATAAAGTTATTTATTCCAAATATGCAGGTACAGAGGTTAAGCTTGACGATGATGAATTTATAGTAGTACGCCAGAATGATATAGTTGCAAAGGTTGAGGACTAATTACAGCTATAGCAGGCAGCAATAAACATTTTATAAATTGATTTGATTTGAATGGAGGAAAATATATTATGGCAAAAGAGATTAAGTTTGGGGCAGAAGCCAGGGCAGCACTTGAAGCAGGTGTTAATAAACTTGCAGATACAGTCAGGGTTACTTTAGGACCAAAAGGAAGAAATGTAGTTCTTGACAAATCATTTGGTGCACCACTTATTACAAATGATGGTGTTACAATAGCAAAGGACATAGAGCTTGAAGATGGTTTTGAAAATATGGGCGCACAGCTTGTTAAAGAAGTTGCTACAAAGACAAATGATGTAGCAGGTGATGGTACTACAACAGCTACAGTCCTTGCACAGGCTATGGTAAATGAAGGAATCAAGAACCTTGCAGCAGGTGCCAACCCTATTATTCTCCGTAAAGGAATGAAGAAAGCATGTGACTGTGCAGTTGATGCTATTGCAGAAATGAGTTCAAAGGTTACAGGCAAAGACCAGATAGCTAAAGTTGCCGCTATTTCAGCAGGTGATGAATTTGTTGGTGAAATGGTTGCTGATGCAATGGAAAAGGTTTCTAACGATGGTGTAATTACAATAGAAGAATCCAAAACAATGAAAACTGAACTTGACCTTGTAGAAGGTATGCAGTTTGACAGGGGTTATGTTTCAGCTTATATGGCTACAGATATGGATAAGATGGAAGCAAACCTTGATAATCCATATATCCTTATAACAGATAAAAAGATTTCAAATATCCAGGAAATCCTTCCTTTATTGGAGCAGGTTGTACAGCAGAGTGCAAAACTCCTTATTATTGCAGAGGACGTAGAAGGTGAAGCCCTTACAACACTTGTAATTAACAAGTTAAGGGGAACATTTAATGTAGTAGCTGTAAAAGCCCCTGGATATGGTGACAGAAGAAAAGCAATGCTTGAAGATATAGCAATCCTTACAGGCGGCACAGTTATTTCAGAAGAAGTAGGGCTTGACCTTAAAGATACGACAATGGAACAGCTTGGACGTGCTAAATCAGTTAAGGTACAGAAAGAAAATACAATTATTGTTGACGGCCTTGGCGACAAGGATGCAATTTCTTCAAGAATTACACAGATAAGGTCACAGATTGAAGAAACAACATCTGATTTTGATAAAGAGAAACTCCAGGAAAGGCTTGCTAAACTTGCAGGTGGTGTAGCTGTAATCCGTGTTGGTGCTGCTACAGAAACAGAAATGCAGGAAGCTAAACTCCGTATGGAAGATGCACTTGCAGCAACAAGGGCTGCTGTTGAAGAAGGTATTATTTCAGGTGGTGGTTCAGCATATATCCATGCAGCTAAAAAGGTTGCAGACCTTGCTTCAACACTTGAAGGTGACGAAAAGACAGGTGCTAACATTATCTTAAAGGCACTTGAATCACCACTTATGATAATTGCACAGAATGCAGGGCTTGAAGGTGCTGTAATTATCAATAAGGTACGTGAATCAGAAGCAGGTACAGGATTTGATGTATTAAAAGAAGAATATACAAATATGGTGCAGGCTGGTATTGTTGACCCTGCAAAGGTTACAAGAAGCGCACTCCAGAATGCAACAAGCGTAGCATCTACACTTCTTACAACAGAATCTGTAGTGTCTACAATTAAAGAAGAAGCTCCTGCAATGCCAGCAGGCGGCGGTGCCCCAATGGGAATGATGTAATTTAAACAGAAGTTAATATAGCACAGGTATAAAGCCTCTGGGCTAAAAGGGCGTGTCTGGTTTCCAGGCACGCCTTTATAAGTTACAAAATCCTGTCTTATAAAAAAATGGTTTTTGTAGTATAATAATTATACAGCTTATCTGGAAAAACGCAAAACCAGCGTTTTTCATCTTTATTTGAGCCGCCGGAGGCGGCATGGGGGATTTTTATGAAAGAACGTATTGCATATGTTGATGCGGCAAAAGGGCTTAGTATACTTATGATAGCATTAGGCCATATTACAAAGTTCGGCAATCCGGTTGATTTATGGATGGCGTCTTTTAAAGTATCAATATTTTATATAATATCAGGTTTTCTTATGTCTTACTCAGGCTCAGCAAAAAACAGGAGTTTTGGGGTATTTGCAGGAAAAATTATAAAAAGCCTTGGGATACCATATGTTATATTCAGCATAGCAGGGACTTTATTTAAGACAGCCTGCGTTTACTTGAAACATAAGCCGGCAGAAAAAATATGGGATACATTTTTAAGTTATCTTTATGACAGTATATTTTTAAAAGGTGTAAACTCAATGTGGTTTATACCAACACTTTTTATTGGTGAATTAATATTTTTCTGGCTTTTAAGAAGCCCTAAAGTAATAAAGGCATTATATGCGGTAGCAGGATTATTTGCCATAAGGCTTTCATTTATAATAAATGATGCATTTTCTGCAGGGGGTATATTTGAAATGCAGCCAGGTGATGCATATGACAATGTTATAAAGTTTGCCAATGCAGTCTGTAAAGGGCTTTCAGCGGCATGGTTCCTTGGGGCAGGGTATATAATATATATTTTTTACAGCAGGATTAAAGGCAATGGAATAAAACTTGCCCTTGGCATACCATTATCACTTGTAAACCTTATTTTATCACAAATAAATACAGGCGTTGATTTTAACAATATGAAAGAAGGCACATACCCTTATCTGTTCTATGTATGTGGAATTATAGGCTCAGTAGGTGCAATACTAATACTTGATTTTATAACAACATTTATAAAATTAAACTTTTTGGATTACTGGGGCAAAAATTCACTTATTATTATGTGTACACATACCGTGTTTGGAATGAGGACTGTGGCATATGAGGGTTGGAAGAAAGTTGGGTTTATACCAAATACAGGGAGTATGGAATATGTAGCTGAATGTCTTGTTGTGCTTGCAATACTTCTTCTGATAGAATACAGCATAGTAGAAATAATTAATTCAAGATTTCCGTTCCTTATTGGCAAAACTGGTCTTTACAAAAAGGAATAAATGTGCCAATATATATACATTAAGCATAAAAGAGAAAGGAGTACACTAAATGGAAGAGTTGTATTCAGAAACGTATCTAAAGGCAAAACCATCACCAAAACGGATGTTAATCAGAAGCGGGTTTATAGCATTTTGCATATTGCTTGTATATATCGCTGTGTTTGTAATACAGAGCGGGCCAGTACTGTTTTTTGCAATAGTAGTTGATGGTTTTATATTTTATTTCATGCCTTCGGCAAATATTGCATATGAATATGTATTTGTTGACGGTCAGATTGATTTTGATATTATAATAGCAGGCAATAAGCGTAAAACCAAAAAAAGGACTGACCTTGAAAAGATAGATATAGTTGCACCGGAGGGTTCACCTTCATTAAACCAGTACAGCCGTCTGCCTTTAGTAGATTTTTCTTCTGGTGTCAAATCAGACAGGCATTTTATTGCAGTTTCAAAGAGTGACAACGGGCAGGAAAGGATTAAGTTCACTCCTGATGAAAAACTTATTGAAAATATGAAATTTAAGGGCAGAAGTAAAATCCAGTGTTGACAACGTAAGTTATAATAGTGTATACTAAATCAACATATCAGCCGATGATATTATAATTGGTTATATTGTTACCATATGCACGCAGGCTGGCGGCACCAGCACTACTGTATTTCCCGCAGAAGGCAGTATGTGCTTTGCAGCTGGTTTCCTGCGTGTTTCATTACATATAAAAATACACAATAAAGGAGGATAATTAAGATGGGCAAGATTATCGGTGAAGGAATTACATTTGATGACGTATTATTAGTCCCACAATATTCAGAGGTTATACCTAACCAGGTTTCTTTGGAAACTAACCTGACAAAAACTATTAAACTTAATATTCCAATGATGAGTGCTGGAATGGATACGGTAACTGAATACCGTATGGCAATTGCTATGGCAAGACAGGGCGGTATTGGTATTATTCATAAGAACATGTCAGTTGAAGCACAGGCCGATGAGGTAGATAAGGTTAAACGTTCAGAAAATGGTGTAATTTCAGACCCATTTTATTTATCTCCAGAGCATACACTTGAAGATGCTAACAATCTTATGGCAAAGTTCAGGATTTCGGGAGTACCTGTAACAGAAGGCAAGAAACTTGTTGGCATTATAACAAACCGCGATTTAAAGTTTGAAACAGATTTTACTAAAAAGATTAAAGAGTCAATGACTTCAGAAGGGCTTATAACAGCACACCAGGGCATTACACTGGATGAGGCAAAGCAGATACTTGCAAAATCAAGGAAAGAAAAATTGCCATTAATTGATGATGAAGGTAACTTGACAGGGCTTATTACTATAAAAGATATTGAGAAACAGATTAAATACCCTCTTGCTGCCAAGGATTCACAGGGCAGGCTTTTATGTGGGGCTGCTGTTGGCGTGACTGCCAATATCCTTGAACGTGTAGATGCCCTTGTAAAGAAGCATGTTGACTGTATTGTTATAGATACAGCACATGGCCACAGCGCCAATGTGCTTAAAGTTGTTAAAATGGTGCGTGATGCATACCCGGACCTCCAGATTATTGCAGGGAATGTAGCTACAGGTGCAGCCACAGAAGACCTTATAAAAGCTGGTGTAAACTGTGTCAAAGTTGGCATAGGTCCTGGTTCTATATGTACAACACGTGTTGTTGCAGGTATTGGCGTACCGCAGATTACTGCAATTATGGATTGTTATGAAACAGCTAAGAAATATGACACACCAATTATTGCTGACGGAGGCATTAAATATTCAGGCGACATGACCAAATCTATCGCAGCAGGTGCAAGTGTATGTATGATGGGAAGCATATTTGCAGGCTGTGATGAAAGCCCTGGGACATTTGAATTATTCCAGGGACGCAAGTATAAAGTATACCGTGGCATGGGCTCTATTGCTGCTATGGAGAATGGAAGCAAAGACCGTTATTTCCAGACTAATGCAAAGAAACTTGTACCAGAAGGCGTGGAAGGACGTGTTGCATATAAGGGCACTGTGGAAGATACAGTATTCCAGCTTATGGGCGGCCTGCGTTCAGGCATGGGCTACTGCGGCGCACCTGATATAAAGACACTGCAGGAAACAGGCCAGTTTGTAAAGATATCCGCAGCTTCACTTAAAGAAAGCCATCCACATGATATCCATATTACAAAAGAAGCACCTAACTACAGTGTAGCAGATGATTAACAGGCAAATTTAATTTTACTGTGAATATTTTACTGTAGATATGGAAGAAGTTTTATATTATGAAAAGATTAACAAAAGCTAAGAAGCGGAAATTAAAAAAGAGGTTAATATTTATTGCTGCTTTTTTTGCCATTGTACTGGCAATTTCAAATATAGCTGCCTGGTTTAGCCAGGATACCAGGCATGCGCCAGGCAATAAGCCTCAAGAAGGGCTTGATTACTCTTTATATAATGTAAAACAGCCCTCCATCCAGAAAATGCTTTTGACAAAGAATGTTAATTCAAGGCCTGGCATAGAACTAAAAAAAGTAAATGGGGTAGTAATACATTATACAGCTAATCCAGGGACTGACGCAGAAGCCAACAGGAATTATTTTGAGGGAAGGAAAGATGAACCTGATAAAAGTTCCAATAAAGTAAGCAGCCACTATATAATAGGGCTTGATGGCACTATTATACAATGTATCCCTTTAAATGAAATTGCATATGCTTCCAATGACAGAAATTCAGATACTATATCAATAGAGTGCTGCCATCCTGATGAAACAGGCAAATTTTCAGATGATACATATAATTCACTTGTCCGGCTGGCTGCCTGGCTTTGTGGCAAATACCAGTTAAGCAGGGATTCGTTTATACGCCATTATGATGTAACAGGTAAGATGTGCCCGTTATATTATGTGGACAATGGTAAAGCATGGGATAAATTAAAAGATGATATATGGAATTATTTCCTGGAATGTAAAAAAAACAAGAATGCAGATAAAGATTAAAATTTAGTATTCTAAAATGTTTTCAGACAAAACAAAACTATACTGTCCATAGAAAATATAACATCCGGTATCCAGCGCATAATTTCAATTATGTTACTGGGAATTAATATTAAAACAGAAAAAGTTGTATAAACTTTTTCTGTTTTTTTGTTACTTTTTATTATTGATTATTATAAAAATCCAATTTATAATTTAATATAACATTGGTGATAAAAAACATGAAATATTCTTTAGGGGACGGTATGTATATATAACACATCATATAAAACAGAAAGGATGTATGACTATGAAGGAAAAAAGAAACCTGACAGACAGATTTATTATTATACTGCTGCCAATAATTATGGCAGCAGTTATTTTGCCTGCTATAAAAACAAAGGCTGCATATGCAGGTAATGCTGATGCAATAGGTACATACAATGAAGAAACAGGCGGCGAAAGCACAACAGGGGTAAAAATATCTAAAAACGGGAATACTGTATGCTATGCACTTGATACATGGAGAAAAAGAAGTGACGGGGAATGGGATTATATGGGTAGTAATATAGATAATTCTATAGGTGAAATTACAAGTTCCCCTAATTCGCCAGTGTATATAAAAGACACAACAGGAACAAGGTTTGGTATAAATATAGGTAAAATATGGGAATATCTACCAGAAAAAGGCAGTATTGTTATAAAAAAATATGTATATGGAAAGTGTACATATAATTATGATGAGTTTACATATCAGGATAATATGAGTAATCCTGTAGATATTTCAGAATCGATATTAAAGAATCTAGAAAATGGTATATTAAGTTTAGATTTGACAGTTACTAAATATAAATATAATAGTGCCTCTTATATATATAATATATATGATGCTGCTGTAATAAGCAGAAATGGTGATATAAAAGCAGATATACCATCGGATTGTACAATACTAAATGAAGGTTATGCTTATTATGGTATAGAAGAAGAATATCTTATAAGAGAATTTCCGCAGATAGAACATGACCCTGAAGATGGATGTACTTTTACTTTTAAAGGATGGTATACAAGCCCTTCAGGTGGTAATAAGGTAAGAATTGGTGACGCAATAGAGCCAGGTACAACAATATACCCTCAATGGGACAGGGTGCTTAATACATATAATGTTAATTGTATAGACATACTTGGGGATAATCCTGGCGGACAGGTACTTAGCAAAAATTCATGGACTGCACAGTATGACAGTGAAGTAAATGGTGCAGAACTTGGAAGTGACAGTGCTGCAGGTGCATATTATAAGGGCTTGTGTTATACAGGCAGTACATCTGCAACAGTAAAGAGTGACTGTGATGTTTACAGGTATTTCAGACCTGTATCATATAACATAATATTTAATGGCAACAATGCAGTTTCAGGTGAAACAGAATCATTATATGGATGCCTGTATGGTGAAAAATATAAACTTACAGAAAATGGTTATAAAAGAAACGGAAATATTATACTTGATTTAAATGCAGAAAATGCAATATGCACTATAAAGGACATTAATATTCCATATAAGTTTACAGGATGGTCTGATACACCGGATGGCAGTGTAATATATGCAGACGGAACAGAAGTAAGCAATTTATGTGAAACAGATGGCGAAAAACAATTATATGCAGTATGGGAAGGCAGCACTATAGAGATAGAAGAAGTACCAATAAGGGAAGGTTATAACTTTAATGGATGGTCAAAAGACAAGGATAGCACAACAGGCAGTAAATCGTTTGATATATGGGATGTAGATAATTGTACTTTGTATGCAATATGGAAACCGTTAAAGGCAAAATACAGCGTAGAATATTACCTTGAAAACAATAAAAGCGGATATGCCTTAGATAAAAAGACAGAATATGAGGCATTTACAGGATATGAAGCAGACTGTAGTAATGATTTATATATAACAGAACATAGTAATAAATATATACTGGATAAAGATAAAAGTATATATAAGGGAATAGTAAAATATGATGGAAGCCTTTTATTGAAATGTTACCTGAAAAAGAAAACTACTGATGATGGAAATACAGGAAACAGTGGGAATACGGGAAGTACAGGAGGAAATACAACAGGAAGCAATACAGGGAATAGTGGCAATACAGGAAGTACAGGAGGAAACACAACAGGAAGCAATACAGGGAATAGTGGTAATGCAGGAAGTACAGGGGGAAAACCAACAGGAAGTAATACAGGAAACAGTGGTAATGCAGGAAGTACAGAAGAAAAACCAACAGGAAGTAATACAGGAAGTAATACAGGAAATAGTGGTAATGCGGGAAGTGCAGGAGGAAATACAACAGGAAGTAATACAGGAAACAGCGGTAATGCAGGAAGTACAGGAGGGAACACAACAGGAAGTAATACAGGGAACAGTGGCAATACAGGAAGTACAGGAGAAAAACCAACAGGAAGTAATACAGGAAACAATGGCAATAATGGAGTAATAAGTGGTGGCAGTATAGGGAGCAGTAGCAATGGAAATAACAGCAATAGTAATACAGGCAACAGTAACAGCACTGGTGGAAATAGCATAACAGGTGGCAGCGGAAGCAATAGTACTGGCGGAAATAACAGTGCCGGGGTTGTGGGAAGCGGAAGCAACAGCCAGAGTGGAAATACAGGCAGTAATAATTCTGGGCATAATGGAGCTGTTGCTGGAAATACCACACAAGGTTCTATAGGAAACGGAAGTAACGGAAATGTAAGTAATGGGGGCGGGGATATTACTGGTCCTGTTACAGGGAATACTGGCACAGTGGAAGATAAAGAGGGTAATAATGGTAATAATGGAGAGGATTCCATTGTTAATAATGGTACAGATTACATAGACAGTGATGGTACAGGCGGGAATACAGTGGTTAAAAAGAGTCCTCCAAAGAAGAAATTGTCTTATCCAAAGGCTGGAAAGAAATATATAAAATCTGGAATTATATATAAAATTATAAAAAGCAATAGTAAGACAAGGACTGTTAAGGTTATTAAAGCTAAAAAGAGCATAACTAAAGCTGAAATACCATCTGCTATTAAGATAAAAGGCTATAAATACAAAGTTGTGTCTATTGGCAAAAATGCATTTGTAAAATGCAAAAAGTTAAAAAAGGTTATTATTGGAAAAAATATAAAAAGTATCAGAAAAAAGGCTTTTTATAAGGATAAAAAGCTTGGCAGTATCAGGATAAAAAGCAAAAAACTTAAAAGCATTGGCAAAAAGGCTTTTAAAAGAATAAAACCGGGTTGTGTTGTTAAAATTGCAGGAAACAGGAAATATGCAAAAAAAGTATTTTCAATGATTAGTGCAAAAGGCTAAAGCTTTAAGATAATATCTTTATTTACGTGTTCATATTGCCTGAATGAGATTCCAGCAGACTTCATCATACGTTTGGCAGCTATTACTGATGGTGTATCTGAATATTTATCAGAAAGATATATTACTTCATGTATGCCAGACTGTATAAGGGCTTTGGTACATTCATTACATGGAAACAGGGTAGTATATATTTTGGCATTGCGCATATTAGTGCCAGTATAATTAAGGATTGCATTTAGTTCTGCATGGCATACATAAAGGTATTTTGTATCCAGCGGGTTTTCGGAAGTACGTTCCCAGGGATATTCGTCATCAGAACAGTGGGCAGGCATACCATTATAACCAAGTGAAAGGATTTTATTATCTTCACTGACTATACATGCACCTACGCTTGTGTTTGGGTCTTTGCTGCGTTCAGCAGAGAGAAGCGCAATTCCCATAAAATATCCATCCCATTTTAAATAATCCTTTTTTTTCATAAATTACCTCATTTCTTTAAAAGCAATAAGCATATAGTTCTTATTTTAAACCAGGAATGTTTCTGGCATTCCTGGTTTTTATAATTATAAAGTAATAAAAAACTGCCCACACCGGAAGGCAGCTTTTTAAAATGGAACTAAGTAATTATGCGATTTTATTTACAGCCATAGTCAGACGGGAAACTTTTCTTGAAGCTGTTCTTTTATGGAAAACACCTTTCCTTGCTGCTTTGTCAATTTCACTTACAGCTGCAATTAATGCTGTGCTTGCAGCTGCTTTATCATTAGCAGCAATAGCTGTATTAACACGCTTTACAGCTGTTTTAACCCTTGACTTAATAGCTTTATTTCTTTCTGCATTCCTGCGGTCAGTTAAAATTCTCTTTTTTGCTGATTTAATGTTAGCCACTCTTTTCACCTCCTGGTTATGGAATAAGTTTGTCCATCAATCCTGACACGGCGGCTTTGATGGAAACATACCTATATATAATAGTTGAAATGGGTAAATGTGTCAATATATTTTTGTAAAAAAGAGAAAAAAATTGCAAATAATAGCTACTATACTCACGAACGATTAGATTT
>DKYP01000135.1 GCA_002499945.1 Lachnoclostridium sp. UBA7097 | reverse complement strand
ACACGTCCAAGACGTTTTGGAAAAACACTTGCACAAAGCATGATAAAGACTTTTTTTGAAAAGGAAATACTCCCAGATGGGACAGTAGCAGATAATTCTGTATATTTCCAAGGCAAAAAGATTATGGATGCAGGTGAAGAATACACTAAGCATATGGGACAGTACCCGGTAGTATTTCTTTCACTTAAATCTGCAAAACAGCCAACTTATGAAATAGCATATAAAAACCTTATTAACGGGATACAAAAGGAATATATAAGGCACAGTTATGTGCTTGAAGGCGAAAACCTGCTGCCAGTGCAAAAAAATTATTATAACTCTATTATGGAAAATACAGCAGAAGCATCATTATATACAACAGCAATACAGTTTTTGTCAGAGTGCCTTGAAAAATACCACAAACAAAAAACAGTCATACTCATTGATGAATATGATGTACCGCTTGAAAATGCCTATTTTGCAGGGTTTTATGATGAAATGGTTTCCTTTATCCGCTCACTGTTTGAATCTGCATTAAAGACAAATGAGAGCCTTGAATTTGCTGTGGTGACGGGCTGCCTGCGCATCAGCAAAGAAAGCATCTTTACAGGGCTTAACAACCTTGATGTCATTTCTGTGCTAAATGAAGATTATGCGGAATATTTTGGCTTTACACAGGGTGAAGTTGACAGTTTCCTTGAAGCTTATGGCATAACGGATAAAAATAATGACGTAAAAAGCTGGTATGATGGCTATCTTTTTGGGAATACAGAAGTTTATAACCCCTGGAGTGTAATAAACTATGTAAAAGATATTGTCCGGAAGAATACTGAATTTCCAAAACCATACTGGTCCAACACGTCTTCCAACAACATTGTGCATGAATTAATTGAAAATGCAGACGAAGCCACAAGACAGGAACTTGAAGAACTGGTTGCAGGCGGGACAATAGAAAAACCTGTACATGAAGATATAACTTATGAAGATATCCATAAATCACAGGATAACCTGTGGAACTTCCTGTTTTTTACAGGGTATCTTAAAACTGTGAAAAAAAGTTTCATTGAACAACAGATATACATTTCAATGACAATACCAAATGAAGAAATCATGTATATATACAAAAATAATATACGGGAATGGTTTAATAACAGGATAAAAACAAAAGATTTTTCAGATATGTATAATTCTGTGGTAAACGGTGATGCGGAAAAATTTGAAAACTGCTTAAGGGAACAGCTACGTGAAAGCATCAGTTTTATAGACAGTGCAGAAAATTTTTATCATGGCTTTCTTCTAGGGCTTCTTTGGGGAATGCCAGGATATAAAAAACTTTCAAACAGGGAAAGCGGTGAGGGGCGTTATGATATTTTATTAAAACCTTATGATGAACGCCAGCCAGCTATAATCCTTGAACTGAAACGTGTACAGAGGTTTACAAAGATGGAAAGCATGTGCCAGAAGGCATTGCAGCAGATAGAGGATAAACATTATGATGCAGAGCTGGTTGATGAAGGATATATGGTTATTAAAAAATACGGGATATGTTTCTGTAAAAAAAGCTGTATGGTAGCAGTAAATGAATAGCAGAAAAACAAAAGCAATAAAAAAGGAGGTATCTTTCATGGAATACATCAGACCAGTACCAATAGGTGTAGAATTTTATAAACAAATGATAGCTAAAGGATACTATTATATAGATAAAACATTATTAATCCGTGATTTACTGGCACAAAAAAATACAGTCACATTATTTACACGTCCAAGACGTTTTGGCAAGACATTAGCCCAGAGCATGTTAAAGACTTTTTTTGAAAAGGAAATACTCCCAGATGGGACAGCAGCAGATAATTCTGTATATTTCCAAGGCAAAAAGATTATGGATGTGGGTGAAGAATACACTAAGCATATGGGACAGTACCCGGTAGTATTTCTTTCACTTAAATCTGCAAAACAGCCAACTTATGAAATAGCATACAAAAACCTTATTAACGGGATACAAAAGGAATATATAAGGCATAGTTATGTACTTGAAGGCGAAAACCTGCTGCCAGTACAAAAAAATTATTATAACTCTATTATGGAAAATACAGCAGAAGCATCATTATATACAACAGCAATACAGTTTTTGTCAGAGTGTCTTGAAAAATACCACAGACAAAAAACAATCATACTCATTGATGAATATGATGTACCATTGGAAAATGCTTATTTTGAAGGGTTTTATGATGAAATGGTTTCCTTTATCCGCTCACTGTTTGAATCTGCATTAAAGACAAATGACAGCCTTGAATTTGCTGTAGTGACAGGATGCTTGCGCATTAGCAGAGAAAGCATATTTACAGGGCTTAATAATTTAAAAGTGGTTTCTGTATTAGATGAAAACTATGCAGAATATTTCGGTTTCACACAGAATGAAGCTGATGGTTTCCTTGAAGCTTATGGCATAACAGATAAAAGGGATGAAATGAAAAAATGGTATAATGGCTATCTTTTTGGAAATACAAAAGTTTATAATCCATGGAGTATAATCAACTATGTTTATGATATTACCTATAAAAATACTGAATTTCCAAAACCTTA
>DKYP01000136.1:1089-3052 GCA_002499945.1 Lachnoclostridium sp. UBA7097 | reverse complement strand
ATAATATAAGTATATTATATATAGTATATATTTATATTAAATATCTATTATATATTAAGGAGAAAATGTATATATGAAAAGGGAAAAAATAATAAAATTCAAAGTTTCAGAGGAGGAGAATAAAACTATTGAAGAAAATGCAGCAAAAGGAGGATTTGCAAGTGTGGCGGCATATGCCAGAAACCAGTGTCTTGTATATGAGCCAGTACAATTAGTATTGTGGGAAAAATGTAAAATAAGGGATTCATTGCAGGAGATTAACAGGCTTGCAGGTAATAATCCTCAAATACTATCTTGTATAAATAAAATAAATGGTATTATTGAAAGGGCAGGTGAATAATAATGGCATTGTTGATAGTAATAAATAAGGAGTATAAAGATGATGGCGCAGTATATGAACAAATCTTTCAGTATATTACAAGACCGGATAAAGCAATACAGGGCTTAACAGGGTCACAATATCTTTATCCTGTTAATGATGCAGCCAGTATAGGAAAACAGATGAGGGAAGTAAATGTGCTTAATTCTGGTAACGGAAGGGCATTGTGGCATTTTATACTGTCTTTTGACCATTATAATGAATATTACATAACGCCAAGGATTGCATATTACATAGGAAGTAAATTTTTAATTTTTTTTGACGGACACCAGGCAGTATATGCAGTACATGAGGATACAAGTAATTTGCATGTACATTTTATGGTTAATGCTACGGATTTTTATAATGGAAGAAAAATTGAAAATAAAAGGGAAACTTTTGAAAGTATTGCAGGGCTGTGCCAGACAATAATACTTGATACAGAGGAAGGTCAGAAAAAATTGTATTGCAGCGTATGTTATCATACAGAAGATGATATATAATATAAAAATATATTACAAATGTAACAAAAGACAGTATACAGGTATTGGAATTGTCCAATACCTGCTGTTGTTTATTTTATTTTAGATTTTATATAATTTATAAGATTTTCTTTGGGAATCCTCCATGTTTTACCAACTTTGTAGCCAATAAGCTGCTGCTGGTTTAAGAGTTTGTATGTTTCATTCATTCCAATTCTGAGGATTTCTGCACATTCTTCTGGTATTAATATGGTTTCATAATTTTCTAACATTATAGACACCTCCTGGCAGTTTTATTTTTTACTGGGATGTTTAAGGTGTTTTTGGCAGTTACCATAAATTATTATAACATTATCCAGGTATAAAAAATTGTAATTATGCCCCAGCTTTGAAAAAATATTGTATAAAAACCTGTAAAAACAGCCTGGAATTAAAAAAATCCCAAGTGTTTTTTTGAAAGGTGGGGCAAAACTGTAAAAAATCCAGAAAAACTTTATTTTATGCCAGATATATGATACCATTATAAACAAAGAAAAAAGGGGGTGTCTGTTATGCAGCAAATAAAGCCAATACCAATAGGTGTAGAATTTTATAAACAGATGATAAGTGAGGGATATTATTATGTAGATAAAACACTTCTAATACGTGATTTGCTAGAGCAAAAAAATACTGTGACATTATTTACACGCCCAAGACGTTTTGGAAAAACACTGGCACAAAGTATGTTAAAAACTTTTTTTGAAAAAGAAATACTGCTAGATGGCACAGCAGCAGATAATTCTGTATATTTCCAAGGAAAAAAGATTATGGCAGCAGGGGAAGGATACACTAAGCATATGGGACAGTATCCAGTAATATTCCTGTCCTTAAAATCAGCAAAACAGCCAACATATGAAATGGCATATAAAGTCCTGAAGCAAAGTATTGCAAAGGAATTTATAAGACACAGGTATATACTTAATGATGAAGCACTTCTGCCAGTACAAAAGACGTTATTTAATTCATTTATGGAACAAAAAGCAGAGCCATCAGATTATGCCACATCATTACAGTTTTTATCAGAGTGCCTTGAAAGATACCATAGACAAAAAGTAATCATACTTATTGATGAATATGATGTACC
>DKYP01000136.1:0-777 GCA_002499945.1 Lachnoclostridium sp. UBA7097 | reverse complement strand
ATCCGTTCATTGTTTGAATCTGCACTAAAGACAAATGACAGCCTTAAATTTGCTGTAGTAACAGGCTGTTTACGTATCAGCAGGGAGAGTATTTTTACAGGGCTTAATAATCTGAAAATAGTTTCTGTATTAGATGAAAGTTATTCAGAATATTTCGGTTTTACACAGAATGAAGTTGACAGTTTTCTGGAAGACTATGGAATAACCAGTAAAAGAGATGAAGTAAAAAACTGGTATGATGGTTATTTTTTTGGTAATACAGAAGTATATAACCCCTGGAGCGTAATTAACTATATTTATGATATTACCAATAAAAATACAGATTTTCCAAAACCTTACTGGTCAAATACATCTTCTAACAACATTGTACGGGAATTAATTGAAAAATCAGATGATAATACAAAAAATGAACTGGAAGGACTGGTTGCAGGAGGGACAATGGAAAAACCAGTACATGAAGATATAACTTATGAAGATATATGGCAGTCCCAGGACAATTTATGGAGTTTCTTGTTTTTTACAGGGTATCTTAAAGTAGTAAAAAAAAGGTTTGAAGATGATACCATTTATCTGGTATTAAAAATCCCTAACAGGGAAATACGTAGTATATACAGAAATAAAATAACAGAATGGTTTAATAAAAGGATAAAGGCAGAAGATTTTTCTGGTATGTATAATGCTGTAATAAATGGTGATGCGGTGGAATTTGAAAACTGTTTAAGGGAACAGCTCCATAGAAGCATCAGTTTTATAGACAGTGCAGAGAATTTTTATCAT
>DKYP01000027.1:41304-51397 GCA_002499945.1 Lachnoclostridium sp. UBA7097 | reverse complement strand
AGGGACAGCATTAACTGTGTTGTAAGGATTGTACGCAGGAAACAGCGGGATGACGGGCTTACAGTATATGGATGTGAGTTTGTAGGTATGTCGCCTGTATTTGACTATATATTTGATGATACAGAGAGAGATTATATAAGTGAAATTGATTACAGGAATCTGGAGGATTAGCGGACAGAAAAGGCAGGTGGTTAAACCTGCCTTTCAATCTATGCTCTAATATCAAATGAGAAGCGCTTCATATCAGCTGTTGCAGATGTATTAATCTTAGCATCAATAAATTCATCTACGGTATTCTTTGCAGCATCAGCACCAGCTTGTGTTACATTGACCTGGCATGAATAACCCTGTCCGTTCAATGCATCCTTTAGTATACCGGAATTAGTCCTTATCAAATCAATGGATGGCATGTCTTCAAGGGAAAATTTTGCATTTATGTCATTTTTATTCTTATCCAGGTAAATATCAATATCCCCTATGTGTTCAAGGGTAAGGTGGAGAAGTACATGTACATTCTCCGGATTGTGTTTAAGTTTCTCCTTTTGCGTATATACATATAAATCGGCATGTGCGTCCTGGTTCTGAAGCTTTAAAGGCATTTGTAAATATGAAAAAGTTTCACTTAATGTCTTCATAAATTCAATATTGCTCTCCATATCATGTGCCGAACGTCCCATATTATCAGAATCTTCACCAGAAAGCGCAGTCTGTATAAGTCCTTCAAACTGTTTAAGCTGGGTTTTCATTTTATCATAAAATGAACTGATTTCCCCGTCCTTTTTAAGCTTTTCAGGAGTAAGGGTCCATGACGACTGTAAAAACTTGCCAAGTATATTTTCAAAAACATGTGAACCGAAAAGCTCCTGTACAGCAGAAGGCTCTGCAAGGGGTATAATGTTTTTAATAACTGTAATTACCTCTTTGGCACTTGCTTCACCCGAAACAATTTTATTTATAAATGACTTGCTGACAGGAAGTGAATCAAGCTTTGAAAGCAGTTCATTACGCTCATCTGTTGTAAGGAATGAGCCAAGGCTGTCACTTTCCCTGCTTTCTTTGTTGTATAAGTCTGTAAGTGTATTAATAATTGTATTGGTTAAAGGCTGTTCCTGCTTTGTGTCCTGGCTTGCAGCCTGTTGTAAGAAATTAAGTGTATTATTAATGGAATTTTTTGCAGTTTCTGTAATAGTCTGGAAGAACTTATTGGCAAAATTAAACCTGCTGCCTGTTTTGCCTGCTGCCTGTTCTTCTGTTATTTCTGCCTCCCCTGCTGTACTAGAAGGGTTTTCCCCGGCTTTACCTGTACTGCCAGGGTTTTCTTCTGTTTCTGTTACCACACTGCCATCATTTGCAGGAATATTTTTAATACTGTTTTCTGTCTGCTCTAAGGCAGTTTCTTCGCCATCACCCTGCCCAAGTGCCATATTTATAAGGAAAAGCTGGTCTGTAACACCCTCTTTGGTTATGCCGTCAGGCATTTTTGCCGTGCCAGATGTAATTGCATCACGTATTAAAGTCAGTGCATCATGTATGGAAAGAGTGCCATCTTTAAGCTGTGTAATAACATCCTCTGTAAGTGGTGTTTCTGATAAAATGTCCATAAGTTCCTGCACCTGGCCTGCAGAGAGCTGTGAAATGGCCTGCGTTTCTCCTGTTAAGCTGCCAGAAGCTTCTGTATTGTCATAAAGTGCTATAGAGAGCAGCCTTTCACCAAATGCTGACAATGTAGGGGAAGCACCACCGCCAGCAAGGGTGTTAAGCAGGGCAGGTATATTCCTTGCAAAATCCTGTATCTGCCCTAAAAGCTGGTGTGTCCCGTTCATATAATTGCTGAACTGGTGTACTGTATCAGCATTAATGTCCATCATAAGACGGTTCATTATTGCAAGTGTACTCATATCATTGGTTTTATAATCATAGGACTGCTGCATAAGATGCTGTATGGACTCTTTATTGATTGGCATCATATTGTCCATAAGTGCCTTTACTGCACTCTGGTTGTGCTGTGTTGAAGGAAGCCCGGCTTCATCAAGTGCTTTATTTATAAGGGTAAGTTCCGTTTCGGTAAAGCTGTTTTTAATAGCTTCAAGAAGTATGCTGCCCCCTGAAATGCCATCAAGCCTGAAGGCGGCAGTCTGTCCGATAGATAACATCGGGTTTCCTGCAATTTTTGCCCTTAAAATAGTGTTGTCCTCAAGTGTTATGGTTATGTCATTATTGCTTAAGTCAGAAACCTCGCCCCTTATAATATCGCCTTCATAAAGCCTGCCAGGACTCTGGATTACACCAAAGTCTTTAGTTCTTGCAGCACTTGTGGTATTAGCCTGTACAGAAGCAGAACTGTTCCTTGCGGCTGCCTGGTGCTGCCTTGCCTGCGCCTGCCTTCCGCCAGCCGCCTGTGCATTTAAAGGGTTTATTTTTGGATTGTCCATAATATCCCTGCCTTTCCTGGTATACTTGCATTACTATATATTTATCGTCATATTCCAGGTATTTCATGCGGCATAAATATAATAAAATTTATAATTATTGGCTGGCAATTCCAATGTGTCCCTTTACAAACCATTGGCAGCACATTTGGAATTTGCCAGTTAATTTACTCTTTGTATAGTTTTTATTAAAAACATAATTCCTTGTAAACACAGGCAATAGTGGTTTTAAAGATATAGATATTTATTGGTACATAGGTCTGTTGTTTTATAATTTCTGTGCTTTAATAATTATTGAAGGATTTAAAAGTTTTGTCTTTCCTGCGGAATAAAACTTTTCTTCTTGGGAAACAGCTTCCTCTTTTTCATTGTATGCAGATTCTTCTACTACCCATAATTCTTTTGCCCCCTTTCTTGCCAGCCCATCTTTTTTGGAATCCCTGGCAATATTTTTTCAAAATATTTAAAAAAATATCTTGACAAGAAATATTAAGAGTGATATCTTACTAAATAGATGTTAGCACTCCATTTTATAGAGTGCTAACAAGCCAGAGAAGGGAGTGGTTTGTTGGAGTTAAGTGAAAGGAAGATTAAAATCCTCCAGACAGTAATCCGGACATATCTGGAAACTGGAGAGCCTGTCGGGTCCAGAACCATTTCAAAGGACACTGATTTAAACTTAAGTTCAGCAACTATACGTAATGAGATGTCCGATTTGGAGGAGATGGGTTATATTGTACAGCCGCATACTTCTGCAGGACGCATACCTACAGATAAAGCATACCGGCTTTATGTTGACACTATGCTGGATGACAAGACAAGTGAAGTACAGAACCTTAAGGAACAGCTGGAAGAAAAGGCAGGCAAGATTGATGTATTGCTTAAGCAAGTGGCAAAGTACCTTGCAAGCAATACAAATTATGCAACTATGGTATCCGGACCAAGATATAAGTCAAAGAAGGTTAAATTTATACAAATCACACCTGTTGATGCGGAGAGCCTTCTTACAGTAATTGTCCTTGACAACAATGTTGTTAAAAACCAGATGCTTAAAGTTAATGAACCTGTGGAACAGGAACTTGTAGTTAAACTGAATTTTATATTAAACACAACATTAAATGGCCTTGATGTTACAGAAATGAACCTTGCTATTATCAGGCAGATAAAGGAGCAGGCGGGAAGCCATGCAGGCGTTATTGATGCGGTTCTGGAACTTATTGGCAATGCACTTACAGAAGATGATGACCTGGAGATTTATACAAGTGGTGCTACGAACTTCTTAAAATACCCTGAGCTTTCAAGCAAGTCAGAAACAACAGAGCTTCTTAATGCATTTGAGGAGAAAAGGATTATTAATAACTGGCTTGGAACGACAGAACCAGGCGGTGGAAGTGAAACCCATGACATACAGGTTTATATTGGCAATGAAACAAAAGTAGAAAGCATGAAAGACTGCTCTATGGTAACTGCCACGTACAGGATACATGAAGGTGTATATGGCAAAATCGGGATTGTAGGGCCTAAGCGTATGGACTATGATAAGGTAGTAAGCACCCTGCAGTCATTAATGGTGCAGCTTGATGATATATTCAAGGATGGATAGGGCGGCAGTAACTGGCATGGTTTATCCATGTACCAGGATAAATAAGAGAGGTGGTAAATGCAGTGGCAGCAGAAAATGGTTTAGATAATGAAGTTGAGGATATTAAGCAGGCAGAAGGCAGTGCTTCCCCTGAAGGACAGGATAATGAAGATGCTGGCATAAAAGATGTGGATAATGCAGAAAATGTATCTGGGGAGGAACAGGAAGAAGATGGTTCTTCTGAAGCGGAAGATGCAGCAGGAAATGTTTCCGGGGAAGAAGAAAACAGTGATGCCAAAGCCGGGACACCTAAGAAAGAGAAACGTTTTGGCAGGAAGAAGGACAAAAACCTTGAGAAGCTTGAAGCAAAGCTTGCTGAACTTGAGGATAAAAGGGTAAGGCAGCTTGCAGAGTTTGAGAATTTCAGGAAACGTTCTGAAAAAGAAAAGTCACAGATGTTTGAAACCGGGGCAAAAACTGTTGTAGAAAAGATACTCCCTGTTATAGATAATTTTGAAAGGGGCCTTGCAGGAGTTCCTGAAGAAGAGAAAGATGCACCTTTTGTACAGGGTGTGGAACTTGTCTACAAGCAGCTTGTTACTGCACTTGGCGAGCTTGGCGTAAAACCTATAGAAGCCGTAGGGCAGGAATTTGACCCAAATCTCCATAATGCTGTTATGGCTGTTGATGATGATACACTTGAAAGCGGCACGGTTGCAGAGGAGATGCAGAAAGGCTATATGTATAAAGAAAGTGTAGTAAGGCATAGTATGGTAAAAGTGGTTAATTAATTTAGGTTTGTTATAAGAATATATCAAGTGGCAGGTGTTCCTGCCCGGCGGGTTTGTGTCTTTGCGCTGTCTGACAGCAGACCTGTTATACAAAAAGAGCGGCGCAGAAAAGAGGTTAATTATGAGTAAAATTATTGGTATTGACTTAGGTACAACAAATTCATGTGTAGCTGTTATGGAAGGCGGCAAGCCTGTAGTAGTAGCTAATACAGAAGGGGCAAGGACAACACCTTCAGTTGTTGCTTTTACAAAGACTGGTGAAAGATTAGTAGGTGAGCCTGCAAAACGCCAGGCAGTAACCAATGCAGATAAAACAATTTCTTCAATTAAGAGGAGCATGGGTACAGACCACCGTGTATCTATTGATGATAAAAAGTATTCACCACAGGAGATTTCAGCAATGATACTCCAGAAGTTAAAGGCAGATGCAGAAAGCTACCTTGGTGAAAAGGTTACAGAAGCAGTTATTACAGTACCAGCTTACTTTAATGATGCACAGCGCCAGGCTACAAAGGATGCAGGCAAGATTGCAGGGCTTGATGTTAAGCGTATTATAAATGAGCCTACAGCAGCAGCACTTGCTTATGGGCTTGACAATGAAAAAGAACAGAAGATTATGGTATACGACTTAGGTGGTGGTACATTTGATGTATCCATTATTGATATCGGTGATGGTGTAATCGAAGTTCTTTCAACATCAGGTGATAACCGCCTTGGTGGTGATGATTTTGATAAAAAGATTACAGATTATATGATACAGGAATTTAAAAATACAGAAGGCATTGACCTTTCTACAGATAAGATGGCACTCCAGAGGCTTAATGAAGCAGCAGAAAAGGCTAAGAAAGAGCTTTCATCAGCTACAACAACAAATATCAACCTGCCATTTATTACTGCAACACCAGAAGGTCCTAAGCACTTTGACATGAACCTTACACGTGCTAAATTTGATGAACTTACACATGACCTTGTAGAAAGGACTGCAACACCTGTAACTAATGCTTTAAGGGATGCAGGGCTTACAGCTTCAGAACTTGGCAAGGTGCTTCTTGTAGGTGGTTCTACACGTATCCCGGCAGTACAGGATAAGGTTAAACAGCTTACAGGCCATGACCCTAACAAGTCACTTAACCCTGATGAATGTGTAGCACTTGGCGCTTCTATCCAGGGCGGCAAGCTTGCAGGTGATGCTGGTGCAGGCGATATCCTTCTTCTTGATGTAACACCGCTTTCACTTTCAATCGAAACAATGGGCGGCGTTGCTACAAGGCTTATTGAAAGAAATACTACAATTCCTACAAAGAAGAGCCAGGTATTCTCTACAGCAGCTGATAACCAGAGTGCAGTTGATATTAATGTATTACAGGGTGAGCGCCAGTTTGCAAAGGATAATAAATCACTCGGGCAGTTCAGGCTTGATGGTATCCCTCCAGCAAGGCGTGGTGTACCACAGATTGAAGTTACATTTGATATTGATGCCAATGGTATTGTAAATGTTTCTGCTAAGGACCTTGGTACAGGCAAAGAACAGCATATCACTATTACAGCAGGTTCAAATATGTCAGATGATGAAATTGACAGGGCTGTAAAAGAAGCTGCACAGTTTGAAGCAGAGGATAAGAAACGCAAAGAAGGAATTGACGCACGTAACGATGCAGACAGCATAGTATTCCAGACACAGAAGGCACTTGACGAAGTAGGCGATAAGATTGATTCTGCTGAAAAGGAAAAAGTACAGGCAGAAATTGATGCACTTAAAGCAGTTGTTGAAAGGACGAATCCTGAAAGTCTTTCAGACAGTGATATTGATGAATTAAAGGCTGGCAAAGAGAAACTTATGGAAAGCGCACAGAGTGTATTCCAGAAGATGTATGAAAGTGCACAGGCAGCAGGTGCAGGCCCTGATATGGGCGGAGCAGGTCCTGATATGGGTGCAGCACAAGGAAATGCAGGCGCTGCTGATGATGTAGTTGATGGTGATTACCGCGAGGTATAAAAGACGGAAAGTGCCGCCTTTTGCGGCATGGCTTTAAGCGTGGTAAGAAGTTCTGGAAGGTTATAATAAACCAGGGGAGCGATTTTTATGGCAGATAAAAGAGATTATTACGAAGTCCTTGGAGTAGACCGCGGGGCTTCTGATTCAGAGATTAAATCGGCATACCGTAAACTGGCTAAGAAATACCACCCGGATATTAATCCGGGTGATAAAGATGCAGAAGTAAAATTTAAAGAAGCTTCAGAGGCTTATGCAGTGCTTAGTGACGCTGATAAAAGACGCCAGTATGACCAGTTTGGCCATGCCGCATTTGAAGGCGGTGCTGGTGGCGGCGGCTTTGATTTTGGCGGAATGGACATGGGAGATATCTTTGGGGATATTTTCGGTGAATTTTTCGGTGGCGGCAGCCGTTCAAGAGCACAGGGCAACGGGCCGATGAGAGGGCAGAATGTCCGTACATCAGTAAGGATTACATTTGAAGAAGCATGTTTTGGCGTAGATAAAGAGATAGATATTACATTAAAAGAGGAATGTTCTAACTGCCATGGGACGGGTGCAAAACCTGGCACATCACCTGAAACATGCTCAAAGTGTGGCGGCAAAGGCCAGGTTGTATTTACGCAGCAGTCATTATTTGGTGTGGTAAGAAATGTCCAGGCATGTCCTGACTGCCGTGGAACAGGAAAGATTATAAAAAGCAAATGTACTGAATGTAATGGAAGCGGCTATGTAAGCAAACGCAAAAAGATTTCAGTATCAATCCCTGCCGGCATAGATAACGGGCAGTGTGTAAGGATACGTGACAAAGGCGAGCCAGGCATAAATGGCGGCGGAAGGGGCGATTTGCTTGTAGAAGTGCTTGTAAGCAGGCATCCGCTTTTCCAGCGCCAGGACAGGGACATATATTCTACAGCACCTATAACATTTACGCAGGCAGCGCTTGGCGGCGATGTGTATATTAAAACAATAGATGGTGAAGTTATTTATAATGTAAAGCCAGGCACACAGACAGATACAAGGGTACGTTTAAGGAACAAAGGTGTGCCGTCACTGCGTAACAGACAGGTGCGTGGCGACCATTATGTAACCCTTGTAGTGCAGGTACCAGCAAGCATGACACAGGAACAAAAAGACCTTCTGATGCAGTTTGATAAAGCCATGTATGGTGAAAAAGAAGAAAACAGCACATCAGAAGAAGAAAAGACAGAAGGCAAAAAGAAAAAGAAGCATTTCGGGAAAAAATAAATAATATAAAATGCCACCCTGCCAGCAGGCATACCAAGCTTATGGCAGGGTGGCATTTCTGCGTCTGGAAAAGGCAAACAGGATAAAATATACATATATGATGCAAATACGCAATAAAAAGCATACAGCAGCATTTTACTATTATCTAAAGTTAAAAAACAGAAGTAAATTCTAACTTCAGATAAGGAGAACTGTGGTATGTTAAAAAAATTATTTAAAAATGTATTGTGTTGTATAATTTGTTCAGTGCTGGTTTCAGGAATAATTTGTTTTATCTTCCTAAAGGGAAGTAATAAAGCGGAAATTACAGGGGATACGGGCTATAGTGTAAAGTTAAATGGTAATGCCAGCAAGGCAGATAATGAAAAGGTTAAATATTCCAGTGATGAAAATAAAAATACGGGCGCAGATAAAAAATGCCTTGGAATTTATAGTAAAAACCAGAAATACCTTATACTTGCCAACAGGGACAACCCACTTCCAAAGGATTACAGCCTTTCTTTAAGATATATATGCAATGGAAGGCTGCAGGCATCAGAATATCTTTATGACAGCCTTGTAAAGATGCTTGCAGATGCAAAAACGGAAGGGTATAGTTACTGGATTGCTTCTGCATACAGAAGTTACGAAAAACAGCAAAGCCTTGTTGATGAAGATGTAAATATATGTATGGGCAGGGGCATGGCATATGAAGCAGCATTAGAGGAAGTGTATAAAGAAACAATGCCGGCAGGGTGCAGCGAACACCAGACAGGGCTTGCACTTGACATACTCTGTTCAGGCAATACAAATATGGACGTTTCCCAGATGGAAGAACCAGGCAATAAGTGGCTTCGTAATAACTGTTACAAATATGGTTTTATATTGCGGTATCCAGAAGATAAAAGCAATATTACAGGCGTAAACTTTGAACCATGGCATTTCAGGTACGTAGGGAAAGAAGCAGCAAAATATATAATGAAAAACAAGCTTACACTTGAAGAATTTTATAAAAAACTTGGAAATATATAAGCATAAAAAGAGCAGGAGTTATTCTCCCGCTCTTAAGTTATCCTTTTATCAGAAAATAGATATAATAATTGTTATTTTACTGTAATGTCCAGAGTTGTTTTTAACTTTACACCCACAGGTTTAATTGTTGTACCACTAGTTTGTTTATTCTGGGTAACTGTCCTTTGGAATACAATCTTTGATTTTCCATTTTTCTTTGCTTTAATAGTGCCTTTTACCAAAGCATGGTCTGTGTCATCATCTTTAAAATAATTGTCTTTGGAAGGTAATTTTATATCAGCAACATTTTTGTTCTGGGAAGTAATTTCGGGCATTATGCCATCATCTGCATTCTGGAGGCTAAGGTTAATAGAAATATTAACTTCTTCCCCTTTCTTCATTGTTATTTTTATATTCTTTAAATTAGTAAATCCCCAGAATGAAGCCTGTGTATAATTTATATTTTTTATGTTACTAGTAATTACAAGCCCCTTTAATTTTTTACAGCCAGAAAATGCACCACTTTCTATACTGTCTGCCTTGCCAGGAAGTTTATAAGTAGTTCCTTTTTTCTGCGCTGGGTACACCATTAGCGTAAGGCCGGATTTTTTCTGTTCAAACAATACGCCATTTTTTGATGCATATTTTTTATTGCCAGATTTTACTTTAATCTCTTTTAAAGAAGTGCAGTTATCAAATATCCCGTTTCCTAATTGTGTTGTTTTCTCTGGAATTGTAATAGCGGATAATTTTTTACAGCCACTAAACGCCCAGTGCCCTATGGTTTTTAAATTGCCAGGGATTGTAACTGGATTTAAGCTTTGGCAGCCAGAAAATGCACTATCCCCTAAATTAACCAGGCTTTCAGGAAGATTTATTCCAGTTAAATTCTTGCAGCTCTCAAACGCTGCTGCATTTATATCCGTTATGCCATCAGGAAGCAGGACTTCTTTTAAATTACTACATCCTGAAAAAAGGGCAGTTTCGATAGTTTTTACATTATCTGGAATAGCAATCCCTGTTAAACCTTTGCAGTTTTTAAATGCCCCGCTGCCTATTG
>DKYP01000027.1:40558-41044 GCA_002499945.1 Lachnoclostridium sp. UBA7097 | reverse complement strand
TTTTAAATGCCCCGCTGCCTATTGCTGTAACACCATCTGGAATATTAATTTCTTTTAAATTTTTGCAGTTCCAGAAAGTTTTATTGCCTATGGTTGTAACACTATCAGGAATAGTAATCTTAGTTACATTGGTATTATTATAAAATACCCTGTCACCTATGCCTGTTACATTGCCAGGAATTATTATATCAGTATCTGTACCATTATATTCTGTTAAAATACCATCAGAACCAATAATAAAACCGGATTCTGCCGCTTTGGTAACAGATATAGCATTCTCTTTAGGAAGCTGGCTGTTAAAGCTAGTAACCCCAAGACCCAGGGCAAGCATAGTAAATAATAAATATCTTTTTCTTTGTTTCATAGATTTTCCTCTCCTTCTATAATATGATAGCACCACATCACAACTACTGTGGTAGTGTAGCTTGCATTATAGAATGGTTATTTGTCAATATGGTGTCAGTTATTTTTTACTTTATAGGAAAT
>DKYP01000027.1:40118-40248 GCA_002499945.1 Lachnoclostridium sp. UBA7097 | reverse complement strand
TATTTTTTACTTTATAGGAAATTCATGGCATACAACATATATAAAAGGTTTATGTATAATAATAAATAATTTCTGTATAATTAAAGTGAAAAACATTCATTGTTAAAATGAAAAAAATTATATAAAACTA
>DKYP01000027.1:39681-39820 GCA_002499945.1 Lachnoclostridium sp. UBA7097 | reverse complement strand
AATTATATAAAACTACTTTACTTTTTTGTAAAGCACGATATAATTAAAAATGCTTGCCAGAACAGGTTAATGTCTGGCTGGAAAGTTTTATATAGTAAATTAAAAGGAGATATTAAGATGAAGAACGGAATTGAAATCA
>DKYP01000027.1:9069-39365 GCA_002499945.1 Lachnoclostridium sp. UBA7097 | reverse complement strand
AACGGAATTGAAATCAGATGGCATGGAAGAGGCGGACAGGGTGCAAAGACTGCGGCATTACTGCTTGCAGATGTGGCTTTTAAGACAGGGAAAAATGTACAAGGTTTTCCGGAGTATGGTCCTGAGCGCATGGGTGCACCTATTACTGCTTATAACAGGATTAGTGATGGAAAAATCCGGGTTCATTCAAATATATATACACCTGATTATGTGGTAGTTGTTGATGAAACACTTCTTTCATCTGTAGATGTTACAGCAGGCCTTAAAAGAAATGGTGCTGTTATTATAAATACCCCTAAAAGCCGTGAGGAAATTGCAGATAAATTAAATGGCTATAAAGGACGTGTTTATACTGTTGATGCAAGGAAGATTTCTGAGGAAACACTTGGAAAGAATTTCCCTAATTCACCTATGCTTGCTGCTATTGTGGCTGTAAGTGGTGTTATGGACAGGGATACATTTATTGGTGAGATGAGGTCATCATATGGACATAAATTTGCGAAGAAGCCAGAAGTAATTGATGGCAATATGAAGGCGCTTGAAATGGCATATGACGTAGTATTGGAAGCTATGGAAGAGGATAAGATGAGCCTTTCAGCTTAAAGCCTGGCATGTTATGGCATTTTTAAATATACGGATTGGAGAAAACTGGAATGAGAACGGATATTACAAAGATTAATGAACATTCCCCCCACCAGGGGCTTACAGAAGGGCTTATGGTATTTGCAGGGGGTACTTCAAAGCTTTTTAAAACAGGGGAGTGGAGGACTGATACACCGGTTTTTTATGAAGATAAATGTAAACAGTGCCTTTTATGCGCACCAGTATGCCCTGACAGCAGCATACCTGTAAAGGACGGGAAACGTATGGATTTTGATTATGACCATTGCAAGGGGTGCGGCATCTGTGTAAAGGCATGCCCTTTTGGCGCTATTGAGATGAAGGAGGGTATTGTATAATGGCTATTAAAGAACGTATGTCTGGAAATGAAGCTGTATCATATGCAATACGCCAGATTAACCCTGATGTTATGCCGGCATTTCCTATAACACCTTCTACTGAGATACCACAGATGGTTTCCACATATATTGCAAATGGTGAAATGGATACAGAGTTTATACCTGTTGAAAGTGAACATTCTTCAATGAGTGCTGCAATAGGTGCAGAAGCAGCAGGTGCAAGAAGCCTTACTGCCACATCGTCAGCAGGGCTTGCGCTTATGTGGGAGGAACTTCTTCTGGCAGCGTCAAACCGTCTGCCGCTTGTGCTTGCACTTGTAAACCGTACATTGTCAGGACCCATAAATATTAACTGTGACCATTCAGACAGCATGGGCGCAAGGGATACAGGCTGGATACAGATTTATGCAGAGAATAACCAGGAAGCATATGATAATTTTATACAGGCATACCCTATTGCAGAAAATGAATCAGTACACCTTCCTGTTATGATTTGCCAGGACGGGTTTATTACAAGCCATGCAGTTGAGAATATTGAATTATTAGAAGATAAAATTGTAAAGAAATTTGTTGGAGAATATAACCCTGAAGAATATCTTTTAAACCCTGGAAAGCCTGTTTCAGCAGGCCCTTATTCTGTAAGCAATTATGCTATGGAAGCAAAAAAGAACCAGGAGATTGCACTGGAAAATTCCAAGGCTGTAATACTTGAAGTTGCTAAAAAGTTTAAAAAGATTTCTGGCAGGGAATACGGGCTTTTTGAGGAATACAGGACTAAAGATGCAGATTATATAATGCTTATAATGGGTTCGGCAGCAGGGACTGCAAAACAGGCTGTTGATGAAATGAGGGCGCATGGTTTTAAAGCAGGCGTACTTAAATTAAGGGTTTTCCGCCCGTTCCCGGCAGAAGAAATTGCAAAAGCATTAAGCAGCTGCAAGGCTGTAGCAATTATGGACAGGTGCGAAAGCTATAATGGCAACGGAGGACCTCTTGGAAGTGAAGTAACATCTGCGCTTTTCCGTAATAAGGTTATGGTGGAAACAGTAAACTATATTTACGGGCTTGCGGGGCGTGACTTTACAGTGGAAGAAACAAAGGCTGTTTTTAAAGAACTTGAGGATATGGCAGTTAATGGGAAGCAGCTGGAACAGTACCAGTATATAGGGCTTCGCAAGTAATAAATGAAACAACCCTGGAAGATGTAAACTTCCGGGGTTATTTTTATATGAACCGTTATAATTATCTAAATAGATTTATAAAAACCACGTAGTACATTAAAAGCCATTTTACGTTTCCCGTCTGCTGAAACAAGCCCTTTTGTATTATAGTATTTCTGTGTTACAGCGGTTCTTCTTGGACAGCGGAAGTCCCTTAATATCCATGGTGTCATGCCTTTAATATAATCTGTCCTGCGTATGTTTTCTATCTGTTTTTCATAAACATATGCCTGGCAGTCTTCTGTGCCTTTATCTGTTATTGTCCCTCTGTGCCCGGCAAGGGCATCTGCACCAAATTCGCTGATAATAACGGGTTTTTGCGGACTGCTGTTTTTAAAAAGCAGGGGCAGCATTTTGAAATCAGCTGTATACCAGCCGCAATATTCATTTAAGCCAATAATGTCAAGGTATTCTTCCAGCCTGTCTTCTATAGCGTTTTTTTCATAATTTACAAGACAGGCGGCGGATACTGCCCTTGTGGGGTCTGTATTGTGGGCATGTTGTGCAAGGCCTCCCATAAATTCCAGCCTGTCATCTGTATCCGGGTTTTCATTCCCGACAGACCATATTATAACACTTGCATGGTTAAAATCACGTGTTATAAGTTCATCCAGCTGGTTTTGTGCGTCTTCATATGTGTCTTTGGAATTAAAGTGCACTCCCCAGTAGACAGGGATTTCTTCCCAGAGTAAAAGTCCAAGTTCATCTGCAAGCTGTGCTGTTTTTTCATTGTGCGGATAGTGGGCTAAGCGCATAAAATTGCACCCAAGTTCTTTTGCAAGGCGGATATTTTCTATACGTTCTTCATCTGATAAAGCTTTGCCGTTTATGGCACTGTCTTCGTGGCAGCTTATGCCTTTAAGGAATACTGGCTTGCCATTAAGCAGGATATCCATTCCTTTTACGCAGATTTCCCGGAAGCCTGCCCTGTCACAAATACTGTCATTTCCACAGGTGACAGTTATATCATAGAGTTTTGGGTTATCAGGCGACCATAATACAGGGGCAGCTTCAAAGACCAGTTCCCCTTTGCCGTTATGTACTGTAATTTCATGCCTTATGTTAAGTCCGCTTATTTCAAGGACTGCGGTTGAATCCACATTTTCAGAAAGTGTAATTTTTGTATGTATTTTCTTGAAACTGCTGCCTGGTTCAAGATATATTTTAAAGTCTTTTATATGGATTTCAGGCACCCTGATAATTTCAATATCCCTGTAAATTCCGCCATAGTTAAACCAGTCTGTAACAGAAGGCGGTACTTGTCCGTCATGTCTTGTGTTGTTTACATGTATCAAAATACGGTTATCATGTAAAAGAAAGCCTGTAATGTCAAAATAAAACGGTGTAGAACCGCCTTTGTGCGTGCCTATGTATTTTTTATTTAAAAAAACCTGGCAAAGATAATTGGCTGCACCAATTTTCAGGAATACCTTCTCATCATGGCTTTGTTTTTCAAAATAAAATTTACGGGTAAAAACCATGCTTCCTTCATACAAAAGATACTTCTGGTTAAATGTGTTCCAGCAGCAGGGCAGGGTTATTTTGTCCCATTCATCAAATGAATAATCCACAGGCAGAAGGTTTCCTTCATTATCATAATAATTTTCTTCATACCACTTCTGGCTTATACATGTGTCGTACTGGTCAACAGCATAATGCCATAAACCGTTTAGTGACTCCTTTTTTCTTGATTTGTCAAACACCATCTGGCTGGCTGTTGCCATATTAGTTTTATTTTCCATAAGAATTACCCCGTTCTTTGTTTTTTATTATGGAATTTATTATAACACATGGCCTTACAAAATAAAATACTGGTTTTACAGTGCCGGCAGAAGGCATATAAAATTTCTGGCAGATTGTTTATTTGACTTTTTAATTGTGTATGATATAATCATTGGAAGTAAAGAATAAGCAAAAGACTGGTTAGTTTTAGATTTAATGGAGAGAATATGGCTATAAAAAAGTATATTAGGAATTTTCTGGATTATAAGTATTTATTATATGAATTAGTTAAAAAGAATATTAAATTAAAATACCGGCGTTCATACCTGGGCATTTTATGGACGCTTGTGGAACCGCTGCTTAATATGTTTGTGCTTACAATAGTGTTTGGTACGCTTTTTGGGCGTGATGACAGGACATTTCCGGTATTTATCCTTTCCGGGCGTCTTTTATTTTCGTTTTTTTCATCTTCAACTAAAGCGGGGCTTAAGGCTATAAGCGGGAATGCGGGAATGATTAAAAAGGTGTATGTGCCTAAATATATATATGTAATATCAGCAATTATTTCAAATTTTATAACATTCCTGATATCGCTGGTTGTACTTGTCGGGGTTGGCGCAATTTTAAAAGTAAAGCCTACTATATATTTGTTAGAAGCAGTTATACCTATAATTATACTGCTTGTTATGTCACTTGGCATAGGGCTGGTACTTGCAACACTTGATGTATTTTTCAGGGATATAGAATATATATGGTCAGTGCTTACAATGCTTATAATGTATGCATCAGCAATCTTTTATTCAACAGAGAGGGTCGCTAATACTGGTAATGAATGGATTTTTGATATAAACCCGGTATATATGTGTATAGCTAACTTCCGTAATGCTGTATTATACGGGCAGCCAATGAATATGGTGTATTTTGCAAGGTCGTCAGTAATAGCAGTAATCCTTCTTGTGGCAGGTATTATAATGTTTTATAAAAACCAGGATAAGTTTATACTGCATGTTTAGAATATGGGTGTATGAAAGATGTTTTAAAGTAACTTAGGAGGCTGTTTTGAGAGAGAATGTAGCAATTAGTGTTAAAAATGTGGGCATGCGTTTTAATTTAAACCAGGAACATGTGGATAACCTTAAAGAGTATTTTATAAAGATATTAAAAAGGGATTTAAAATATAATGAATTCTGGGCACTTAAAGAGATAAGCTTTGATGTAAAAAAAGGTGAAAGGCTCGGTGTACTTGGGCTTAATGGTTCTGGCAAAAGCACACTGCTTAAAGTGGTGTCCGGGGTTTTAAAACCTTCCGTTGGACAGGCGCAGACAAAAGGGGTAGTTGCACCGCTTCTTGAACTTGGCGCCGGCTTTAACCCACAGTATACAGGCAGGGAAAATATATACTTATATGGTGCTGTCCTTGGTTATAATAAAAACTTCCTTGATGACAAATTTGATGAAATAGTGGATTTTTCAGGGCTTGGCGAATTTATAGAAGTCCCTATCAAGAATTATTCATCAGGAATGAAATCAAGGCTTGGTTTCTCTATTGCTACAATAGTTGAGCCGGATATACTTATACTTGATGAAGTTTTGTCAGTAGGTGATAAAAAGTTCCGTTCAAAGTGTGAGAAAAAGATTATGAGCATGTTTGACAGGGGGGTGACGGTGCTCTTTGTGTCACATTCACTTGAACAGGTACAAAGGCTTTGTGACAAGGCAATTATACTTGACAGCGGGAGGCTTGTTGCCAAAGGGCCGGTTGACAAGGTTGCCAGGATATACAAGAGTATGACAGGTTAAATACAGCCTTACAAATCCTTGTCACAAAAATTTAAGAATATTCCAGCCATTTAATGCTTTTATTTTTTATAATAAGTGGTATAATTGTCGTTGAAAATGAGGGCAGTTTTTCAGAAATGAGGTGGCATATGCTTAATATGGATAAGGGTAAAGGTATAATTAAACACATTGCTTTTTACATTATTGTATCTGTACTTCTTGGGCTGGTAATAGAGTCGCTTAACCGCAAGTCATTAGTTGCAGGCGTGGAATATATGGTTGGAAGCCCTTTATTATTTTGTTTTAATACATTAATAATACTTCTTACATTATCATTTGCATTGTTTTTTAAAAGGGAAATATTTGTATTTGTTTCGGTTTCCGCAGTATGGCTTTTATTTGGGATAGCCAATTATATAATACTGCATTTCAGGGTCACTCCGTTTTCAGCAGTAGATTTTACACTTATCAAGAGTGCGATAAGTGTATCAGGACATTATTTCAGTATGCTTAATATAGCAATGGCGGCTTTGGCAATGTGCCTTGTCACATTCTGCCTGGCGTGCCTTTACAGGAAGGCGCCTTACCATAAGCACAGGAATTTAAGGAGTGTTGTTATATCATTTGTATCGGTTGCAGTTATTACGGTACTGATTGTATTTATAAGAAGTTCAAGCAGTTCAGTACAGGCGTTATCAACAAATTATACAAATATATCAGAAGCGTATGAGAATTATGGTTTTGTATACTGTTTTACAAACAGCCTGCTTGATACAGGGATAGCAAAGCCGGATAATTACAGCAAAGAGGCGGTCATGGCGGTAACGGACAGCCTGGAGGAGAAAGAAAGCACAGTTAAAGATAACAGTAAACCAAATATTATATTTATACAGCTTGAATCATTCTTTGATACAAGCTATGTGAAAGGATTAAAATGCAGTAAAGACCCATTGCCTGTATTCCACAGCTTACAAAAGGATTATACAAGCGGGCTGCTTACGGTGCCTACAGTCGGGGCAGGTACTGTAAATACAGAATTTGAGGTGCTTACAGGCATAAGGCAGCATGATTTCGGGGTATGTGAGTATCCATATAAAACTATTTTAAAAAGCACTACATCAGAGAGCATATGCCATGACCTTGCAAAACTTGGGTATAAAAGCCACGGGGTGCATAATAATGATGCAACATTCTATGGGCGCAATATAGTATTTTCAAGCCTTGGGTTTGATACATTTACTTCAATGGAGTATATGAACGGAATTACTGAAAATGACAATGGATGGGCGAATGATGATATACTTGTGGATGAAATTATAAAAACACTTGATTCTACAAAAGGTCCGGACTTTACATTTGGCATTACAGTACAAAGCCATGGCAAGTATGATGTTGTAACAGATAAAAAATACCCGCTGTCCGTATCTGGTGCACCTGAAGGTATGGAAGGGCAGTATACTTATTATGTGAACCAGATTGCAGAAGTTGATGCCATGACAGGCAGGCTTGTGGAAGAACTTGGAAAACGTGATGAAAAGACATTGCTTGTCCTTTACGGCGACCACCTTCCAAGCCTTGAACTTGGTGCAGATGAACTTGTAAATGGTGATTTATACCAGACACAGTATGTTACATGGAATAATTTCGGGCTTGAAAAACAGGACAAAGATTTAACCTCATACCAGTTATACCCATATATATTAGACCTTGCCGGCATACACGAAGGAATGGTTACAAGATACCACCAGCAGACGGACTGGGAACAGCCAGGATATACAGAAGGCCTTAAAATGCTTGCTTATGACCTTTTATATGGTGAAAAGTATGCATATAATGGCAGCAATCCATTTGTAAATTCTGAATTGCAGATGGGTACAGGCAAAATATCTGTTAAAGACGTTGAAGAAATAACAGATATAAGCAAAATTGCAGATATTACAAATAACATAAACAATACAGAACTGGCAGGCATTGAGAAAGCATATCTTGTTACAGGAACAGGTTTTACCACATATGCACAAGTTTATTTTGACGGAAGCAGCCTGGATACATTCTGGATTGATGACAAGCATCTTCTGGTAACAGAAGAACCAGAATTTGAGCCAGATAATAGTGATGCAGATGATAACAGCAGTGATGCAGAAGAAGAAAATACAGAAACCAGCGAAGAAGATTCATTCACAATAAAAATTATTGATGATGATGGTGTCATATTAAGTATAAGCAATCCGCTATTATACAATAAAACATCATTGTTATAGCCATTAAAAGCCATTAAAAGCCATTAAAAGTCATATTTTGTCGTAAGACAGAGTATGACTTTTGTTTTTGCGTGCTATACTTTGACATTATTCGTGAGGAATATTATGTATACTTTACTTATAGCAAAATAACCCTGTCTGGTGCGCCCTGGAAAGGAAGGCATAGTATGGCAGTCTGTTTTTATGCAGATTTATACTGGATTCTGAATTTTATTATGGATTTATTCCTGTTGTATGTAACAGCCTGGTGGATAAATGAGCCTGCCAGAATTAGAAGGTGGGTGTTTTCTTCTGCGGTTTGTGCAATATTTCCAGTAATAATCACATATCTGGATAATTATGCAATTAAACTGCCAGGGGTTTTGGCGGCAGTCCTGGAACTTGCCCTGCTGGTATGGATGGCATACAGGCCGGAAAACCTGGAATCTTTTTTAAAAGAACTTGCCACTTTTATACTAATGTCAGCATTTACAGCAGGGATGCTTTTTATGCTAAAAGGAGTATTTTCCAAGGAAGAGGTTTCTTTGTTTTTTTTGCTTATATCAGTATTTATGCTTTATATATTATTCCGTTTATTAAGGGTTTCCATATTAAAACAGGAATTAAGGCGCACAAGCGTGGTAAATGCTACACTGGTACATAATGGCAGGGTACAGGAGATAAAGGCCTTATATGACACAGGAAACCACCTTGTAAGCCCGTATACAGGTGAACCGGTGGCTGTGATATCTGAGGAATTATCAGAATGCCTGGAGCTTAGAAAAGATTCAAACCCAGTTTTAATACCGTACCATTCAATAGGAGGTGACGGGCTGCTAGAAGCATACAGGCTTGAATCATTGCAGTTTAAGGACGGGAGTACCAGAAAAAACTTTCTGGCAGCAGTAAGTGGAAATATTTGTACAGATAAAGAAATACAGATGATTTTAAATAACCAGCATATGGCAGAAGGAGGACACAATGCTTAAGATATCAATGTCAAACAGGTTTCAGTTCAGGATGATGCCGGAATTCCGGGGATTGCTCTGGCCGCAGAAGGGCGGCGACATACATTACATAGGGGGAGCTGAGATACTTCCGGCGCCGTTTACAATAGATGAAGAGAAAGAGATACTGGATAAACTTGGCAGTACAGAGGACCAGGCGGCAAGAAGCTGCCTTATAGAGCACAATCTGCGCCTTGTTGTATATATAGCTAAGAAGTTTGATAATACAGGGGTAGGGGTTGAGGACCTGATTTCCATAGGTACAATAGGACTTATCAAAGCAATTAATACATTTAACCCATTAAAAAATATAAAGCTTGCTACATATGCGTCAAGGTGCATAGAAAATGAGATTTTAATGTATTTAAGGCGTAATAACAAAGTAAAACTTGAAGTGTCAATAGATGAACCACTTAATGTTGACTGGGATGGCAATGAACTTCTGCTTTCTGATATACTTGGGACAGACGAGAATGTTATTTCAAAAAACCTTGAGGATGAAGTTGATAAAAGGCTTCTTAGAATGGCGCTTGATAAGCTTAGTGAGCGTGAAAGGGTTATAATTGAAATGAGGTTCGGTATTAACACAAAGGACGGCAAAGAGCGCACACAGAAAGAAGTAGCGGACATTATGGGTATCTCACAGTCTTATATTTCAAGGCTTGAGAAAAAGATTATGAAAAGACTTAAAAAGGAGATTATGAAAATGGAATAAGATTTTATTAAATGGTAAATCCTACTTTATAAAGACCTAAAAAAGTATTCGTCACAATGTGGAGGATAAAAATGGCAATGTATAAAGTAGAAATCTGTGGTGTAAACACAGCGAAATTACCACTTCTTACAGATGAAGAAAAGAAGGAGCTTTTTGAAAGGATACAAAAGGGTGACAAAAATGCAAGGGAGCAGTTTATTAAAGGGAATTTAAGGCTTGTTTTAAGTATTATACAGAGGTTTTCAAGTTCAGGTGAAAATATTGATGATTTATTCCAGATAGGATGTATAGGTCTTATGAAAGCAATAGACCATTTTGATGTAACATTAAATGTTAAATTTTCAACTTACGCAGTACCTATGATAATTGGTGAAATAAGAAGGTATCTACGTGATAATAATAGTATAAGAGTAAGCCGCTCTATACGTGATACAGCATATAAGGCTATTTATACAAAAGAACTAATGATGAAGGATAATGATAAAGAGCCTACAGTTGAGGAGATTGCGGAGAAACTGGAACTTGCACCAGAGGATATTGTATTTGCACTTGATGCAATACAAAGCCCGGTGTCATTATATGAACCAGTATACGCTGAAAGCGGTGATACACTTTATATTATGGACCAGATAAGTGATAAAAAGAACAAGGAAGATAACTGGATAGAGGAGATATCATTAAAAGCAGCGATTGACCATCTTTCCGGCAGGGAACATAAGATTATTAACATGAGGTATTTTGAAGGCAAAACCCAGATGGAAGTGGCAGAGGAAATAAATATTTCACAGGCACAGGTGAGCCGCCTTGAGAAAAAAGCTTTGCGTTCAATGAAGAATTATTTAGGATGAATGCACATATACCTGTAGTAAGAACTGGCTATTTTAATGGAGGGCAGATGCGGGTATGTGAGCTCCGGGAGAAGGAAGTAATAAACATCTGTGACGGGGAAAGGCTTGGCAATGTATGTGATGTGGATTTTGATGTAAAAACAGGGCGTATATTAAGCCTTATCATTCCAGGACCGTGTAAAGTATTTGGCATACTTGGACGTGACCATGAATATGTAATACCATATGAGTGTGTTAAAAGAATAGGTACAGATGTTGTACTTGTAGATGTTGAACTTGAGAAATGTAAACAGAAATGCAAATTTGATTAAGCTTGCAAACAGGATAGTTATAGGTTATTATTAACGTATTATTAATCAATGTAAGATTTAATAACTTAAAAACTGTGAAAGGTGGAAGTAGTTATGAAGTGTCCTTTTTGCGGAGCAGATGATACAAGGGTTATTGATTCACGTCCGGCAGATGAAAATACATCTATAAGGCGCAGACGGCATTGTGACCAGTGCAATAAGCGTTTTACTACTTATGAAAAGGTAGAGGCTATTCCTTTGATGGTGGTTAAAAAAGATGATAAACGCCAGGCTTATGACAGGTCTAAAATTGAACAGGGTGTACTGCGTTCATGTTATAAGACAAAGGTAACGGCAGAACAGATGGGGCAGCTTGTGGACAGTGTTGAAACAGAGGTATTTAAGCAGGAAAACAAGGAGATACCAAGCAGTTATATCGGGGAACTTGTAATGAACGGGCTGAAGGAAATTGATGCAGTGGCTTATGTAAGGTTTGCATCAATTTACCGTGAATTTAAAGATGTAGATACATTCTTGGAAGAAATCAAAAAAGTTATTGATAAAAAATAGGGATGGGTAACTGGCTGGTAATTGGGCTGGCAATTCCAAAGTGGTTTTACGGACAAACACGCTTCCGCTTGGACGTCGCACGCAACGGTGCATAAAGTCCCTATGCTTCAAAAGAAACCTTTGAAGCATAGGGACTTAAGCACCGGCGGCTCCGTACAGTTGTCCTTTAAAACCACATTTGGAATTTGCCAGCTAATTTACTCTTTGCAGATTTCTAGTAAAAAACAAAATGCAATCCTGGAAACTATCTAAAATTCATCCAGTGTATATAATATCATTCAGACAATATTCCAACAGACAATATTTTGTAGGTTGTCAAATGTATTCTGCTGGAATTTGCTATCTAATTTACTCTTTGCAGGTTTATATTAAAAAATCAAAGAATAATTCTAGAAATTATCTAAAATCCATCCAGTATATTCAATATCATTCAGACAATATTTCAACAGACAATATTTTGCGGGCTGCCAAAATGTATATTACCGCAAAATGGAAAATGTTCAGTACAGTTAAATTTTTTCATTCTGGATTTTACCAAAGAGTAGATTGGCTGGCAAATTCCAAATGTGCTTCCTAAGGACAGCTGTTTAAATCCGCCGGCGTTTAAGCCCTGTACCAAATGCTTCAAAGAGGTCTTTCTTTGAAGCATAAGGGCTTTATGCGCCGTTGCGTGATTTATCCAAGCGCAAGCGTGCTGTCCGGGGGACACTTTGGAATTGCCAGCCAAATATTTAGTATGAAAATCCAGATAAAACAATTGATTGTACTGAACATATGTGTTATTATATTTAAAGGGAAGCAATCTGCTGTGTGAGTGGAAAGGAATGTTATGTTTAGTGAAGCTTATTCAGCTATAGTACAAGGTATTGAAGGCAGGATAATACATGTTGAGGCAGATGTGTCTAACGGCCTGCCTTGTTTTTCTCTTGTTGGCTATTTATCTTCCGAGGTAAAGGAGGCAAGGGAACGTGTCCGTATAGCCTTAAGGAACAGTGGTTTTAAGATTCCGCCAAAGAAAATTACTGTTAATTTATCGCCTGCTGGCATACGTAAGGATGGTACGGGTTATGATTTTGCAATTGCTGTTGCAATACTTGCTGCATTTGGGATAATCAGGAAAGAGCACCTGGACAGTACAGTCCTTATAGGGGAATTAAGCCTTGATGGTAAATCAAAGGCAGTACGTGGTGTTCTCCCGATGGTGTATACAGCATATGAGCATGGCATGAAATATGTTATAGTCCCAAAGCAGAATATAAGGGAAGCGTTATTTGTTAAGGGGATTGGGGTTATCGGTGTGGAGAGCCTTGAAGAAGCGGTAATGGTTTTAAATTGTAATGAGCCATGCAGGTTTGTTTGTAAAGGGGTAAATAATAATGATGTATTAGATTTATGCTGGAAGGAGAAAAGGGAAAAGATTCCCGGGTTTGAGGATATATCAGGGCAGGATATGGCATGCCGGGCAGCAGAGGTGGCAGCTGCGGGACTGCATAATTTTCTTATGATAGGTGCGCCTGGTACTGGCAAGACAATGATTGCCAGAAGGATTGCGGGCATAATGCCAGAGCCACAGTTTAGTGAGTGCATGGAGATATCAAAGGTTTATAGTGTAGCAGGGCTTCTTACGGAGGAAACCCCTGTTATGCAGGAAAGGCCTTTCAGGGCACCACACCATACTATTACACAGACAGCGCTTGCAGGTGGCGGAAGGTATCCAAAGCCTGGTGAAATAAGCCTTGCATCTGGCGGGGTGCTTTTTCTGGATGAACTTCCTGAGTTTAACAGGCAGGCTTTAGAAGTGCTCAGGCAGCCATTAGAGGACGGTTATGTTAATGTGGCAAGGCTTGACGGGAACTGCCGTTATCCTGCAAAGTTTATGCTTGTAGCAGCAATGAACCCATGCAGGTGCGGGTATTATCCAGACAGAAGGAAATGTACCTGTACACCTGTGCAGGTTAAAAATTATCTTGGAAGGATAAGTACGCCGTTACTTGACAGGATAGATATATGTGCGGAAACTGTACCGCTTAAACTTGATGAGGTAAACCCTGCTGTAAACAGGAAAAAGGAAACATCAGAAGAAATCAGGAAACGTGTGGCAGCAGCACATGAAATACAGAAGGAAAGGTATAAAAACGAGGATTTTATGTTTAATTCGTGCCTTGCCCCGTCTGGTATTAGAAAGTATTGTGTTCTTTCTAAAGAAGCAGAAGATTACATGGAAAGTATATTAGGGGGAATGTCTTTTAGTGCAAGGGCGTACCATAAGGTTTTAAAGGCAGGCCGTACTATAGCAGACCTTGAGGGGAAAGACCTTATAGGGAAGAACCATATTGCAGAAGCGGTGTGTTACAGGGGCATTAATGATAAATACTGGAGGGAAGGCAGGGAATAACAATGAAAATGGAACATATACATTATGTGTACTGGCTGTCATGTGTAAGGGGGATAGGGGATGTAAAGAGAAAGAAACTTCTTGGTTTTTTTGGGAGTGAAGAGGAGATATTTAGTGCACGGGAGGCAATGCTTGCAAAGGCAGAAGGGATAAACCAGAAGGATGTTTTATCGTTAGTATCAGAAAGGGACAAGGGGCATGTACTTGAAAAATTTGCCATTATGGAGGCAAAGGGCATAAAATTTACATATAAAGGGCACTATACATATCCTGGCAGGCTTATGGGGATATATGGCGCACCATACAGCCTTTTTTATAAAGGGATGCTTCCAGATGATAACAAAAAGTCAGTAGCTGTAGTTGGTGCAAGGAATGTATCATATATGGGGAATGTGCTTGCCAGCAAAATGGGAAGGCAGCTGGCAGAAAACGGGATACAGGTGGTGAGTGGACTGGCAAGGGGAGTTGATGTATGCGCCCAGGGAGGGTCCCTGCAAATAGCAGGCGGGAGAACCTTTGCAGTAATGGGATGTGGTGTGGATATATGTTATCCAAGGCAGAATATAGAAGAATATATGCTTATACAGCAAAGCGGGGGCATAATTTCAGAATATCCGCCAGGGATGCCGCCTGTTGCTGGTAATTTTCCTATGCGCAACAGGATAATAAGTGGTCTTTCGGACGGGATACTGGTAATTGAAGCAGGGGAAAAAAGTGGTTCACTGATAACAGCAGAAGCAGGTATTGAGCAGGGAAAGGATATTTTTGTCTTTCCCGGAGAAATTGGCAACAAGTTATATTATGGAAGCAATGAGCTTATAAAAAATGGGGCTGCACTAGTAACAAACATAAGAGATATAATGGATGCGCTGGGTTTGTTCTACGATTGTAGCACAGAAGGGCAGAAGAAAAAAGTTGATGTTGTGCTTGAAAGGACAGAAAAAATAGTGTATGCTAGTTTAAGTCTGGAACCTGCCCATATATCAGAAATAGCTGCAAAGACAGGACTGGGTATACAGAAAGTAATGGAAATACTTACGGTACTTGAATTAAAGCATGTTGTAACTATGGCAGGTAATAATTATTACGCATTAAGAATATAAGTAAGGCTGTTTTATGCAGCAGCACATGTGTTACCAGATTGAAAGGAAGGAAAGTAGTAATGGCAAAGAATCTTGTAATTGTGGAATCACCATCAAAGGCAACAACTATTAAAAAGTTTTTAGGCAGTTCTTATGAAGTGGTTGCATCTAATGGGCATGTGAGGGATTTGCCAAAAAGCCAGCTGGGCATTGACATTGAAAATGGTTTTGAACCTAAATATATTACGATACGTGGCAAGGGTGAGCTGCTTGCACAACTCCGCAAGAAAGTAAAGAAGGCTGATAAAATATATCTTGCAACTGACCCGGACCGTGAAGGGGAAGCTATATCATGGCATTTGTCAAAGGCACTTAAGCTTGAAGATAAAAATACAAGCCGTATAACATTTAATGAGATTACTAAAAATGCTGTTAAGCAGTCTATTAAAAATGCCCGGACAATAGATATGGACCTTGTGGATGCACAGCAGGCAAGAAGGGTGCTTGACAGGATGGTTGGATACCAGATAAGCCCGGTATTATGGGCAAAGGTAAAAAGAGGGTTAAGTGCAGGGCGTGTACAGTCTGTTGCACTAAGGATAATAGCTGACAGGGAAGAAGAAATAAATGCATTTATTCCAAAGGAATACTGGACATTGTCAGGGGAATTTACACCTGAAGGGGATAAAAAGCCGCTTATAGCAGATTTTTATGGCACACCTGGCAAGAAAATGGACATAGAATCAGAAGAACAGGTGGAAGAAATAATTTCTGAAATAAAGAAGTCAGAATTTAAAGTTTCAGACATAAAGATTTCAGGACGCAGCAAAAAACCGCCAATGCCTTTTACAACAAGCACACTCCAGCAGGAAGCCGCTAAGAACCTTAATTTCCCAACACAGAAAACGATGCGTCTTGCACAGGGGCTTTATGAAGGCATGGAGGTTAAAGGGCATGGCACAATAGGGCTTATAACATACCTGCGTACAGATTCAACACGTATTTCAGAGGAAGCACAGAAAAGCGCAGCAAAGTATATAGAAGAAAATTATGGCAAGGAATATATTGCAGATGCCCCTGTCCAGAAAAAAAGCAATAAAAAGATACAGGATGCACATGAAGCAATAAGGCCGGCATATATCGATTTAAGCCCGGCACAGGTCAAAGATTCCATACCAAGGGATTATTTCAGGCTTTACCAGCTTATATGGAAAAGGTTTATGGCAAGCCAGATGGCTGCGGCAAAATATGAAACAACATCTGTGAAGATAGATTCAGATAAATACCGTTTTACTGCTGCCTCTTCTAAAGTGGTATTCCAGGGGTATTTAAATGTATACCAGACAGATGATGATAAAGTTGAGAAAAAAGTTTTCCCTAAACATCTTGTAAAAGATGCTGTACTTAAAGCAGGGGAATTTGAAAAGAAACAGCATTTTACGCAGCCGCCGTCACATTTTACAGAAGCTGCCCTTGTAAAGACCTTAGAAGAACTTGGGATAGGAAGGCCAAGCACATATGCACCTACTATTTCAACAATAATTAACAGGCATTATGTTGCCAAAGAGCAGAAGAATTTGTATATAACAGAACTCGGGGAAGTAGTCAACAGCATAATGAAAAGGTCATTTGCAAGTATTGTTGATGTAAACTTCACAGCATATATGGAGGGACTTCTTGACAGGGTTGAAGATGGTTCTGTGCGCTGGAAAACAGTTGTAGAAAATTTTTATCCTGACTTGCATGAGGCTGTTTCCATTGCGGAAAAGGAACTTGAAGAAATCAAAATTGAGGATGAAGTTACAGATGTAATATGTGAAGAATGTGGAAGGAACATGGTTGTTAAATTTGGACCGCATGGAAAGTTCCTTGCATGTCCTGGATTTCCAGACTGCCGGAATACAAAGCCATATTTTGAGAAAGCAGGTGTCCCATGCCCTAAGTGCGGGCAGGACATAGTTATCAAAAAAACAAAAAAAGGCAGGCGTTATTTTGGATGCATGGCATTTCCTGATTGTGATTTTATGTCATGGCAGAAGCCATCTGCCAGTAAATGCCCTGTATGTGGCGGGCCAATGGTTGAAAAGGGCAATAAAACGGTATGCATGGATAACCAGTGTGGCCATGTGGAAATAAGAGATGAAAAAGCACAACAGAATAAAAATAATGGAGAGAAACAATGAGCCTTGAACTACTTGATAAAACCCGGAAAATAAACCGCCTGCTTACAGAGCAGGAAACAGAAAAGGTAAATTTTACTGATTTTTGTAAAGTATTGTCGCTTGCACTTGAAGCCAGTGTGCTTCTTGCCAGCCGTAAAGGCAAAGTTCTTGGCATCAGGGAAATGAAAGGGACAGATATTATACCGCAGTTTAAAGGGTTAAAACATGGAAGTTATATAGATAGTGCACTACAGGAAAGGTTTATGAACATACTTTCTATAAAAGAGAACGTAAACCTTTCTGTTATGGGGCTTGACTGGGACAAAGCAAGTGAGTGCCAGGCTATGGCAGTACCTGTGGTAATGTCAGGAAAAAGGCTTGGGACGCTGTTTATATACAGATATAACATGCAGTTTACAATAGATGATATAATACTGGCTGAATATGGTACAACTGTAATAGGCCTTGCAATGCAGAGTGCAGAATCAGAAGAGTGTTTTGAAGAGCACCATAAAGAAATGGATATAAAAGCAGCTGTTAAAACATTATCAAAGCTTGAAGCACAGGCAATGGCATGTGTGCTTGATGAACTCGGTGGCGCAAGGGATGGCATTCTTGTAACAAGCAGGCTTGCTGATAAGGTCGGGATTACAAGGTCTGTAATAGTTAATGCACTTAAAAAATGCGAAAGTGCTGGTATTATCGAAACAAAATCTTCTGGCATGAAAGGGACTAATATACATATAGTAAATAATTTATTATGTGGGAAAATCCTGTTGCCATAAGGTATAATATGCCAGGAATATATTATAAAAATACATTAACAAGTTCCGGGGCAATAAAAAATACATAAGTAACCAAATGGTTTTTGCAACATTATATACAACATGCGTAGTATGCAAAATGGAAGTATTTGTTACAAAACGGACGAAAAAGTAAAAAAAATTTTTATAGATACTTGTAATTTGACGGCAATATCTTTATAATTAGAAGTGTATTGTTATGCAATGAATATACCAGAAGGAAATATATAAAAATCTGGAATGTGTATAATAAAATTGTGGAGAGGAGAATTGTATGGTATCAACAGGAGCATTTAACTATATTAATGTGCTTGAAAAGGCAGCAGACGCAAGCTGGATAAGGAATGCGGCAATATCCAATAATATTGCCAATGTAGATACATCGGGGTATAAGCGGAAAGATGTAGACTTTGAAAAATATCTGCAAAGTGCAGTTGCAGGCGGGGGTTCACTTGATGATGAAGTTGCAGGTGTTGAACTTGAAACCCTTACAGGTACTACATATACAGATTATGGAACAGTTAGTTACAGGCTTGACGGCAATAATGTTGATATAGACACAGAGAATGCCGAACTTGCCAAGAACCAGATGAAATATTACACGATGCTTGATTCAGTTTCACAGGAATTTTCAAGGCTGAAAAGTGTTATGAAGACAAGCTGACAGGAGGGGTTATGAGCGTTTTTTCTGCTATGGATATGAGTGCTACAGGAATGACAGCACAGAGAACAAGATTAGATATTATATCACAGAATATTGCCAATGTAAATACAACAAGGGATGCAGATGGCAACCCATATATGAGGAAGTCAGTTATCTTCCAGGAGAAGGCATATGTTTCCTTTGATGAAGCCCTTATTAATGCAACAGGACATGTAGGAAAGGGCGTTAAAATTGCAAAGATTTTTGAAGATACAAGTACAGAAGGGCGTCTTGTATATGACCCGTCCCATCCTGATGCTGATGAAAAAGGGTATGTAATGTACCCTAATGTAAGCACGGTTACTGAAATGACTGATATGATTGATGCAAGCCGTTCATATGAGGCAAATGTAACGGCATTTAATGCAGCAAAGAATATGCAGCTTAAAGCACTTGACATAGGCAAGGCATAATTAGTACCAGCAACAGGCAGCCAGAACAGGGGAAAGAGGCTTTTTTTTTCTGTATATGGGTATAAAATATACCGCAGCAAAGCGGTGGGATGGAGGCTAATAATATGGATTTATCGTCGGTTTCAGGTGTGGATTTTGGTAATTATTTTAAGACGCCTGTAATTTCATCTGCCCTTGCAGATGGCAGCGACCCGTTAATTGTTAATTCAGGTGAGGGCAATACAGCATTTAAGACTGCATTTGATTCAGCTTTAAACATGATAAGCGAGGCAAATGCATACAGTAATGCAGCAGAAGAAGAAGAAATAAAGTTTGCCCTTGGTGAAACGGACAGCATACATGATTTGCAGATTGCACAGCAGAAAGCTAATGTATCACTCCAGTATACGGTTGCAGTCAGGGACGCTTTCCTGAGTGCATATAAAGAAATAATGAACCTTCAGATATAGAAATATCTAAAATCTTAACTGTTATTAGGGGAGCTTAGCTATGCAAGAGAGAATTAAAGAAATTCCAAACAAGTTTAAGGAGTTTTGGAGCAAATACACAAGTAAACAAAAAACTATAATTATAGCAGTAATATGTGTAGTCCTTATAGCCATAGGTTTTACTGCATGGTTTGTTTCAAGACCGTCATGGACAATGTTCCAGGCATTTGAGAACCTTGATGATGCCAATGCAATGGCAAATGCACTTGATGGTGCAGGCATAAAATATAAAGCATCAAATAACGGGCTTACACTCTATGTTAAAGAAGGGGACATGACTAATGCACTCTATACCATGAGTGATAACGGACTTGTAGATAAGGGGTATACATGGGACAAGGCATTTGACAATTCAATGTCTACCACAGAGAGTGAGAAAAGCCAGAAAAGGATACTTGCGCTCCAGTCCCAGATTAAACAGGCACTTGTAAAGTATTCATTCATAGATGATGCGGATGTATTTATTGATGTACCGGCGACATCTTATAAAGTGCTTGAAGATGCAGATAAAAATGCAACATCAATTACAGCAGTAATCAGTGTCAGTGACAGGAATAAGGAAGAAATTACTACTGAAAGGGCAGAAGCACTTGCATACTGGCTTGCCAATGCGGTAGGTACAGATGTTTCCAATGTTGTTATAAATGATGATGAAGGGCATAATATTTTTAACGGGTCACTTGATGACGGGCTTGGGGGTGCGCTTGCGGGCGGCAGTTCCGAATATGTTTCAAAGCTTAGGCAGACCATTAAACAGAATATTATCAACCTGCTTTTAAGCTGTGATTATGATGATATAGAAGTTGGTACAGACAATATACGGTTTGACATGCGCAAGATTGAAACATTAAGAAGGTCATATGATGTTAATGAAGGCATGGAGAACGGGTATCCTGGCAAACTTTACAGATATGAGGCTACAGGTACATATGCCACACCAAATGGCGAGCCTGGCACACAGTCAAATGATGATGATACAGATACAATGATAGGGCAGGGGACAGGTTCAAATTCTTCTGTTACTATAGAGAAGCTTGAAGATATACTTACCAATGAAACTGTTGAAAACATAAAGCAGGAGAAACCTGCAATACAGACTGACATTTCCTCAATAGGTATTGTTGCAACACGTTACATAGTTTATGATGAGGCACAGTTAGAGAATGATGGTACCCTTGACGGGATGACATTTGATGAATTTATTGCACAGAATAATAACAGGAACGTGGTGCAGGCAACTGCAGAGGAAATTGCACTTATTTCAGCAGCTACAGGCATAGATGAAGGAAATATAAGCATTGTGGCATATGAAGTGCCACAGTTTGTGCAGAAGGCTGAAACATCCAGGGATTTTTCAGATTATCTTATGATAATCCTTGCAGTCCTTATAATTGCTTTGCTTATATTTGTTGTACTCCGTGGCACAGCTCCTGTAAAGGCAGCGGACGAAGAGCCAGAGCTTTCAGTAGAACAGCTTTTAGCTACAACTAAAGAGAACCAGTCACTTGATGATATAGAATTCAGCGAGAAGTCAGAAACAAGGAAGATGATTGAAAAGTTTGTTGATGAGAACCCTGAAGCTGTTGCACAGCTTTTAAGGAACTGGCTTAATGAGGACTGGAATTAAGGTGAAAGGCGGGATAAGCAAATGGCAAAGGAAAGTATCAGCGGGGTGCAGAAAGCAGCAATACTGCTTATTGCACTCGGGCCTGACAAATCTGCAAATGTATTTAAGCATTTAAAAGAAGATGAAATAGAGCAGCTTACCCTTGAAATTGCTAATACCAGAAGCGTATCTCCGGCAATAAAGGACGCAGTACTTGATGAATTTTATGAAGTCTGCCTTGCCCAGCAGTATATTGCAGAAGGTGGTATTACATATGCCAAGGATTTGCTGGAGAAAGCACTTGGTGCAGAACGTGCAAAGGATGTTATTGGAAAACTTACAGCTTCACTCCAGGTAAGGCCATTTGAATTTGTGCGTAAAACAGATGCTTCACAGCTCCTGAACTTTATACAGGATGAACATCCGCAGACAATCGCCCTGATATTATCATATCTGTCACCAGGGCAGGCGTCAGCGATTATATCAGCACTTGCACCAGAGAAACAGACAGATGTTGCAAAACGTATAGCACAGATGGACAGGACATCACCTGACGTCATTAAAGAGGTTGAGAAGGTATTGGAACAGAAACTTGCTTCACTTGTAAACCAGGATTACACAATTGTTGGTGGTGTAGATTCTATCGTAGAAATATTAAATACTGTAGACCGTGGTACAGAAAAGCATATTATGGAAAGTCTTGAAATTGAAGACCCAGAACTTGCTGATGAAATCCGTAAGAAGATGTTTGTATTCGAGGATATCCTTTCACTGGACGACAGGTCTGTACAGCGTGTATTGCGTGAAGTTGACAACAACGAGCTTGCAGTTGCACTTAAGGGTTCTAATGAAGAAGTGCAGAACCTTATATTTAACAACCTTTCAAAGCGTCTTGCTACAATGATTAAAGAAGATATGGACTTTATGGGTCCTGTACGTCTTAAAGATGTTGAGGAGGCACAGCAGAAGATTGTTAATATCATACGTAAGCTTGAAGACTCTGCGGAGATTATTATCTCAAGAGGTGGAGGTGACGAGATAGTTGTCTAATCTTATAAAGTCTGTGTATTTTAATAATGTAAATGAAGGCAGTAATTGTATAATTGATTCTGACAGCCGTATAGAGGAATTTATACCAGATATTTATTCACACCAGGGCATGGAAGCAGGGGAATACCAGTTCAGGCAGCTGGCAGATATAAGTGAAAATGCAGACAGCGGGTTTACAAGCGGGCTTAATGTAATAAATATGGAAGATGTCCTTGATGAAGAAAGACAGAAGCTCTCAGAAGAAAATGCGGCACAGGGCGAAGAAATTCTTGGCAAGGCAAGGGCACAGGCAGATGAGATTATAGCAGATGCCAATGCTGAAGCAGAAAGCATCAGGAAAGAGGCTTATGAAGAAGGCAGGGCACAGGGGATTGCCGAAGGACGGGATTATACCAGGCAGGTACTAAAAGAGCAGGAAGATAAGCTCAGGCAGGAATATGAACAGAAGTTAATGGAACTGCGTAAACAGGAAAAAGAACTGGAGCCGCATTTTGCATCTATTGTAGCAGCACTTGTAGAGAAACTTACAGGTGCTGTATGCAAAAACAAGAAAGATGTTATAGTGCACCTTATAGACAATGCACTCCATAACCTGGAGAAGTCTAAAAGGATAGTGCTGCGTGTATCCAGGGAAGACATAGCAATGGTATCTTCCAGGCGGGCTTATTTTGCAAAGGAATTAAAGGAAGGCACAGAACTTGAAATAACCGAGGATGCAAGCCTGTCGGCTAACCAGTGTATTATAGAAACTGATAATAAAATTGTTGACTGCAGCCTTGATGCGCAGCTTGACAACCTGCGTGAACAGATAAGGATGCTGGCAATGTAAATGAAAGAGAGAAGCACTTTATGGGTATTGATTTATCTAAATATGACATGCTTCTGGGACAGTCATATGAGAAATATCTTGGCAAAGTGGCAAAGGTTGTAGGCCTTACAGTTGAGTCAATAGGGCCTTCTGCAAGGCTTAATGATTTATGCCATATTATAACAAAGGATACCAGCCATATTATTAATGCGGAGGTAGTGGGTTTCCGTGATGACAGGGTACTTCTTATGCCATATGGCAAGACAGAGGGTGTAGGGCTTGGAAGCAGGGTAGAGAATACAAATACACCGCTTGAAGTCCCTGTAGGTGATGAACTTCTGGGGAAGACACTGGACGGCCTTGGATATCCTATAGACGGTTCTGTCTTAAATACAAAAGCGGCTTACCCTGTTGACGCGCAGCCGCCTGACCCTTTAAAGAGAAAGATAATAGATGAGGTACTTCCTTTAGGCGTAAAAGCAGTAGACGGTCTTATAACTGTTGGCAAGGGCCAGCGTATTGGCATATTTGCCGGAAGCGGTGTTGGCAAAAGTACGCTTATGGGAATGTTTGCAAGAAATACGAAAGCAGATATAAATGTTATAGCCCTTATAGGGGAGCGTGGAAGGGAAGTAAGGGAGTTTATAGAAAGGGATTTAGGTGCTGAAGGCATGAAAAGGTCGGTAGTGGTAGTTGCCACATCAGATAAACCAGCACTTATCCGTAAAAAAGCTGCCATGACAGCTACGGCAGTAGCGGAATATTTCAGGGACCAGGGTAAAGATGTACTTCTTATGATGGATTCGCTTACACGTTTTTCAATGGCACAAAGGGAGATAGGTCTTGCATCAGGTGAACCGCCTGTTTCAAGGGGTTATCCCCCGAGTGTGTATTCAGAGATGCCTAAGCTTTTAGAGAGGGCAGGATGTTCTGACATAGGTTCAATTACCGGTCTTTATACTGTACTTGTTGACGGGGATGATTTTAATGAACCTATCACGGATACAGCAAGAAGTATTTTAGACGGCCATATAGTGCTTGACAGGAAGATTGCGCAGAAGAACCATTATCCGGCTATAGATGTTTTACAGAGCATTTCCCGTGTAATGAGCAGTATTGCCACCAAGGAACATAAAAAAGCAAGTGGCATACTTAACAATGTGCTTGCTACATATTCTGAAGCAGAAGATTTAGTAAATATCGGTGCATATAAACCAGGCTCTAATAAAAACATTGATTATGCACTTTCCAAAATAGATGCAGTCAATGAATTCCTGATGCAGGATGTATACGAAAAAGCAGATTTTGAAGAAACAGTCAGTAATTTAAGGGCTATTTTTGAAGAAAACCAGGCATAGGACTATTAATATGGCAAAGTTTATTTTCAAAATGGAAAGCATATTGTCTATAAAGACAAAGCTTGAAGACCAGGCAAAGGCTGAATATGGCATTGAAGTCATGAAACTGCGTGAAGAAGAACATAAACTTACACTTCTTGAAAACAGGAGGCTTAAGTTTGAACAGCAGCTTTTTGAGGCAGTAAGTGACAGGCTTGTTATATTAAGCATAAAAAGGCTTGAGGACAGTGTTGAAAATTTAAAATATAATATAAAACTCCAGATTGTTGTAATCAGGCAGCAGGAGGGAAGAGTTGCGAAGGCGCGTGCAAAGCTGGATAATGCCATGAAAGAAAGAAAAATATATGAGAAATTAAAAGAAAAGGCATTTGAGGAATTTAAAGCAGAAATAAATGCTGCAGAACAGAAGGAAATTGACCAGCTTGTAAGTTTCCGGTTCCGGAGCGCCGGGGAAAGCGAGGATTAAACACAATGGCAAAAAAAGGCAAGGTAAAAGAAAATGAAGGCGGGGGAAGCAAGTTAGTCAATGCACTTATTGTATTAGTTATTATTTTAGTCTGGCTTGCAGTCTTTGCTTTTCTTATAAAACTTGATGTTGGCGGGATTGGGAGCAATATACTTTACCCGGTATTAAAAGATGTTCCTGTAGTTAATAAAATCCTTCCAGCACCTTCCGAAGAGATGCAGGCATCAGAGGATAATTACGCTTATACAACACTTAAATCTGCTAATGAGCGTATTAAAGAACTGGAAAGCCAGCTTGAAGCACAGGGAGGTACTACAGCTGCAAACTCTGATTATATAGCAAATCTTGAAGCACAGGTCAGGAATCTCCAGAAGTATAAAGACCAGCTGGATGATTTTGATAAAAAGGTAGAGGAATTTAATGAGAAGATAGTTTTCAATGACAATGCGCCTGATATTTCTGAATACAGGTCATATTATGAATCAATAGAGCCTGAAAATGCAGAGAAAATTTACCGCCAGGTAATGCAGCGTGAAAGGTATAATGAAAAGGCTAAAGAACTTGCAACATATTATGCCAATATGGATGCTGCAAAGGCAGGACAGGTGCTTTCAGAAATGAAAGAGGATTTAGACCTTATCTGTGATATTTTACAGAATATGACAGAGAAACAGGCCGCAGCCATTATCCAGGAACTGGACAATGAATATGCTGCACAGATTACCAAGAAGATATCTACTGACAGGTAGCCAGTACATATTGGTGTTTACAGCCGCCCATAAAGCATAAAGGCTGGCTGTTTACATATATATTATTTAACCAGGGAGGTGGAGCAATGAAGGAAGTTAATGCAGTTACGCCTGGCAGCCAGGTGTATCCTGTAATTCCAAACAGTGGCAATGCAGCAAACACTATGAAAGGAAAGCAGTCATTTGACAGTTTCTTAAATACCAGCAGCATTGCCAGCGCAGGCAGCACTAAAGCAGATACTGCCAGCAAAGTTTCTTCTGCGGATGCAGCTAACAGTACATCACAGCCAGCAGATGCAGCACAAAAGGCAGATGCCAGCAACACACAGCAGCCAGTACAGGATAACAGTACAACAGTTACAGATACTGGTACAGACAGTGCCACACAGGCAGTTACAGATGCAGGGGAAGATGTTGTTTCTGAAGCAGCTGGGGTAATTACAGCAGTAAATAATGTAATTAAAGAAGCTGTAAAAGATATAACAGGCCTTGATGATGAAGCACTTGCAGAAATAATGGAAGTGCTTGGTATGCAGTTTACAGATTTGCTTGATATGGGCAACTTAAAGCAGTTTGTAATGTACATTAATAATACATCAGATGTAACAGACCTGCTTATGGATGAGTCCATGATGTCACAGCTAAATAACCTTGCAGATGTTATTGCAGATATTGATATTGAAGCAATAACAGGAATGGCAGAAAGTGATTTTGCACAGTTGCTGCAGGATATGGCGGACGGCAATCTGCCTGCAACAGACAACAATACCAGCCAGACAGCAGGGGCACAGCAGGCAGCAGATATACCTGTTACTGTTGAATATGAAGAGGATGTGCCAGCAGGTCAAAAAGAGGCTGTACAGGCAGAAACAGCTGGTAATGATGTGGCAGGTCCTGGCAAAGATGCAGCTAAACAAGGCACAGAACAGGCTGATAATGGCAAATTACAGGCTGATGGAAAAACAGAACAAAATGCAGCAGGAACTGTAAAAACCGTGGAAACACAAGAAGGGCAGGGAAGCTTTAAACAAGGCACAGAAAGCCAGACAAGTGAATCTATGCCAGAAAGTGTACAGACAGAGGCAAGACCGGTACGTGAGGAAACATTTAACGGGCAGGCAGGTTTTATACAGAACATTGCACAGGCTGCAGCAGATGTACAGGACGGCGTTATACCACAGAAAACAAATATGCAGACAATGATTAACATTGTAAACCAGGTTGTGGAACAGATTAAGGTAACAATGGGCAGGGAAACAACAAGCATGCAGTTACAGCTTAATCCTGAAAGCCTTGGCAAAGTGTTAATATCAGTTACAGCAAACCATGGCGTAATGACAGCAAACTTTACAGTACAGTCAGAAGAGGCAAAAGAAGCACTCCAGAGCCAGATGTTCTCATTACGTGAGGCACTTGAAAGCAGAAACCTTAAAGTAGATGCAGTGGAAGTAGAAGTATCAGATTTTGCATTTTCACAAAGCGGCCAGGCAGATGCACAAGACCAGAAAGAATTTGAAAAAGGAAACGGAAGGCGTTTCAGGTTTAATGCTGGTGGTTCTGATGAAGAAGAAGGCGCAGATGTGGATGTATCTGGAAAACAGGGCACACAGAGGCTTGATATGGGAAGCAGCATAGACTTTACAGCATAACAGACAATAAAATGAAGGGAGGAACGATATGGGACCTATAGCAGATGTAGTGGACGGTAAAGTGGATATATCTGAAAGTTCACAGGACAAAGAAAGAAAAGTCGGTTCACAGCTTGGCAAAGATGATTTCCTGTTACTTCTTGTAACACAGATGAAATACCAGGACCCATTACAGCCAACGGATAATACAGAATATGTAGCACAGCTTGCACAGTTCTCAGAACTTGAATATATGCAGAACATGATGGACATAACACAACATACATCAGCATTTACACTTGTTGGAAAGTATGCATATGCAGAGAGCACTTCTTTAACTGGAACAACACAGAAGGAAGAAGGTTTAGTTGATTTTGTAACCATGAAAGATGGTGAAGCTTATGTTACAATAAACGGTGTAGAATTTAAGTATGATGATGTTATTGAAGTAAGGGATGAAATGTTTGTTATCCAGCAGAAGATGCCATCAGTCAAAGAACAGGTAATTACATACCTGCACCATGATTCACAGGATGTTGTAATAGAAGGCGTATCACTTGGTGAAGATGAGTACCAGGCAACAAGCATGGGCATTGTAATTGTTGATTCAGACAAAAACCCAGTATTAACTGTAAGCCCTGAGAATTTATCATACAAAGACGGCAAGCTTACAATCAGTAAGAAGGTATTCCAGAAGCTTGACGCAGGTACATATGGCATAGCATTTGCATTTGATGACCCTAACAAGTCTGTAAGTTATGATGATGTAACACTTGTAGTAAAGGGAATTAAACCAGCCGGTGCTACAGAAGGCACAGAAGGCGGCGGAGAAAATACAGAAGGCTCTGGCGGTACTACAGAAGGCACAGAGGGCGCTGGCACAGGCACAGAAGGGGCAGGTACAGTAACTGCATAATAGCTTTGGAAATGAGGTGAATGGCTATGAATAAACTTAATGAAAATTATTCATCAATAAACCAGATGGCTAACAGGCTTTTAAGCAGCCAGAAGGCGGATACTGCCCATTCCACAGAACCGGAGCTTTCATTCCAGGAAATATTAAACAATACCCAGTCTGTAAAGACAGAAGGTTTAAAATTTTCCAAGCATGCTAACCAGAGGCTTGCTACAAGAAATATTAATCTGTCTGCGGAGCAGATGGAACGTCTGGAAAATGGTACTACGAAGGCACGTGAGAAAGGAATCCGGGAGTCTTTGGTAATGGTTGACAATATGGCATTTATTGTAAATGTCAGGAATAATACAGTAATTACAGCAGTAGGTGATTCTGCGGACTCTATCTTTACTAATATAGATGGGGCAGTAATAGGGTAAACGTATTATTAATTGTTATTTAAATAAAAGGGAAATACTTGGCGCTGGACCTCACAAGGAAGCGCAAAACTTTGAATGGCAGATAAGTTTAGGTATTCCTGTATATAATTAAGGAGGAAGAAAAGTTATGATGAGATCACTTTACTCTGGTGTTGCAGGACTTAAAACACACCAGACAAGAATGGACGTTATAGGTAATAACATAGCAAACGTAAACACAGTAGGTTTTAAAGGAAGCAGCGCAAACTTTGCTGATACTTTTTACCAGACAACATCCCCGGCAACAGGACCGGACGCTGCAACAGCAGCTGCAGGTTCTAATGCAAAGCAGATAGGTCTTGGTTCACAGGTAGCAGCAATTACAACAAATATCACAGAACCGGGTGGAACATCCTCAACAAACAGGGCTCTTGATATTGCCATTAAAGATGACTCATTCCTTGTAGTAAAATCAGGCGGTTCTACATACTTCTCAAAAGCAGGTTCACTTAACGTAGATACCAATGGTACACTTTATTCAACAATCAACAATGCCACAGTACAGGGCTGGATGGCAGATGCTGAAGGAAATGTAAGAAGGGATATAGTAAGGGACCTTACAGTAATGTCAGCAGATAACCTTTATTATCCGCCTACAGCAACAACCAATGTTACAGTAAAAGGCAATATCGATAAAGCAGATAAAAACCTTATAGCAATAGCAGGAGCAGATAATGAAATAGCAGTAGATAATGGTTTAGTTGCAACAATAAGCTTTTATGATAAGCTTGGTGCATTATATACAGCTAAATTGCTTATATTAAAGCCTACAGGAGATAATGCGAATACAGAACCTGATGAAAACGGGGTTGAGATATCATCATATAATGTATATCTTGGTGATGTTATGGATGAAGAGGGCAATTCTATTTTTGTAAAAGAAATAACAAATGATGATGGTTCTACATCTTATGCACGAACAGGTGTATCTGTAAAGCTTGGAGGTGCAACATATACTTTATCAGAAGAAGAGGGTGCTTTTAATGAAGAAACTGGTAAGTTTACCACATTAACGGCAACAGTAGAGGGTGATGGCGTTGCAACGGTTAATTTTAATAAAAAAAATGGTGAATTCCTGAATGTGGCAAATGATGGAGGAATTCCTGACACATCAAAATACAAAAACTCAAATATTGTTTTAAGTATTGAACCAGGTGACCCTAGTGAAAATTCTATTGATAATACATTTGACCAGTTTGAACAGGAAAATGGTACAGGTGGTGTTTTAATTGATGTTTCTGCCCTTACACAGTATTCTTCACCTTCAAACCTTACATATACAAAGGGTGATAAAGAAGAGGCTGCAGGTGCAGGCAATATAGCTGGTTCAATGAAGGGTATTTCCATTGATGAGGATGGTTATATATATGGTTCATATACTAATGGTTCTAAGAAATGCCTTGCACAGATTGCAGTTGCAACTTTCAATAACCCTTCAGGACTTGAAGCAGTTGGTAACAGCCTTTTTGCACAGTCACTTAACTCAGGTACTTTTGACGGTGTAGGACAGCAGGGAAGCTTTACAGTAGGTGCACTTGAAATGTCCAATGTAGACCTTGCTTCAGAATTTACAACAATGATTATAACACAGCGTGGTTTCCAGGCAAACTCACGTATTATTACAACAACAGATTCAATACTTGAGGAACTTGTAAACCTTAAACGTTAATAATTAATTTATAACAAAATAATTGCGTTACAGCCCACACACATGTTTATTATTAGTAATGGCGTGTTTGAAAATCATCATAAAAACAAGGCTTTAAATATTAAATTTTCAAACACGTCTTACTCTTGCTTTATATTGCAAATGATAAAAGAAAGAATTGGTTTTATTATTTATACTCACGAACGATTAGAT
>DKYP01000027.1:0-8747 GCA_002499945.1 Lachnoclostridium sp. UBA7097 | reverse complement strand
AAATCTTAACGGTCGTCAGTATAGTAAAAGGGCAGGGAGAAAGGGGGAGGGATTTTGTATGATTGATGTTACCAGGCTGAATGGTTCTGGGGTTACAATTAATTCAGATTTGATTGAAACAGTTGAAGAAACACCCGATACGGTTATCACGCTGACCACCGGGAAAAAAATAATTGTAAAAGAAAGTAGACAGAACGTGAAAAATTTAGTAAAATTGTTTAAGAGAGAATGCAATTCTATAGAGTGATATAGAAATTATATATATACCAGAAAGAATTTCTAACAAATTTCTAACATGGTATAGCCTCTGGCAGGATTGCAGGAGTACACATGCAACAGGTGGGGGATGTGTGCTTTATAGCAGGAATGCTGGTGGCATTCTTGTATATATACAAGCTATTGTATATATGCTCTTACTATTAAATTATAAGGTGGTGTAAGTTGTGGATATTACAACAATTATAGGACTTATTGCATGTGCTGCCATGGTTGTCGTTGGTATTGTTACTGGTGAAGAAGGTCCAGCGGCTATGGGACACTTCTGGGACCCGACATCTGTATTAATTACCCTTGGTGGTTCTATATGCTGTATGATGGTGCAGGCAAAGAGTCTTCCAGTATTTTTATCTTCATTTAAGTCTATGGGGCTTGCAATGAAAGTACATAATATTGACCCTGCTGAGGGAATCAGGAACATTATTAATTTATCTAATGTTGCACGTAAAGAGGGGCTGCTTGCCCTGGAGGAAGCTGCCAACAATATTGAAGATGACTTTTTAAAGAAAGGCATTATGCTTATAGTCGATGGTACTGACCCTGAACTTGTAAGGAACATTATGGATACTGAACTTGGTGCTATAGACGAAAGGCATAATGAGAAAGTCATGTTCTGGGCTAACTGGGGAAGTATGGGTCCTGCCTGGGGTATGATTGGTACCCTTGTAGGTCTTGTAAACATGCTTTACAACATGGAAGATATGTCAAAAATCGGTCCTAACATGGCGGTTGCACTTATTACTACGTTGTATGGTTCACTTCTTTCTAACTGGATATGTATACCTATTTCATTCAAGCTTAAAATGCATAACTCTGATGAAATAAAGATGAAAGAAATAATGGTAGAAGGGCTTCTGTCAATACAGGCAGGTGAAAACCCGCGTGTTATAGAAGAGAAACTTAAATCATTCCTTGCACCATCTGTACGTGATGCAATGGGTGAGGGCGGCGGTGACGCTGCTGCTGAAGGTGGTGAGGCTTAATGGCAAGAGCAAAGAAACAAGAAGAGGAAATTAAAACCGACGGCTGGAAAGATACGTTTTCCGACCTTATGAACCTTTTGCTCTGTTTCTTCGTACTTTTGTTCTCAATGTCTAATGTAGACGAGGTAAAATATGCAGAGCTTGTTGCATCGCTGTCTAACAGTTTCAGTATTTTTAGCGGAGGTGCGCAGGCTATAGGTGATGGTGTGCTTGTTTCAAGCGGTGCCACACAGCTTAATAACCTTGATGAATATTATTCTGACATGGGAAAAGCAAGCGAATCTGATGTTGAAAGTGACCCGCTTGCAGAATTTGTAGAAGAACTTGAGAAACAGCAGAGAAACAAGACAGAGCAGTTATATAATGAAATTGTGGAACAGACAGAGCAGCAACGTCTTGAAGATTCTGTAGATGTATCAATAGATGACAGTTACCAGTATGTAATGGTTTCACTTAGCGGGGATTTATTATTTGAATCTGGAAGTGCTGAAATACCAGATGGTGCCAAGAAAGTCCTTAGCAGGGTTGGAGATATACTGAAGAATTATTCTGGCAAGCTGATAAAGATTGAGGGGCATACAGATAATGTGCCTATAAGCAATGCAGCATATTCAAGCAACTTGTGGCTGTCAACTGCAAGGGCTACAAAAGTTTTAGAATACCTGCAGAATGTTAAAGGGCTTAAACCTAAATACCTTGAAGCGTCAGGGCGTGGCGAAACAATTCCTGTTGCAAGCAATGACAATGCACAGGGGCGGGCCAGGAACAGGCGTGTAGAGATTAAAATATATAGCAATACTCATTAAGGAAAGGTGTATAAACAATGAAAAAAAATATTTTTAGTGTTATTATTACAGCTTTAACTGTAGTCAATGTTGTTTTAACTGCAATCTTATTCTTTGTTATGATGCCTACATTTAATAAGACTAATAAGCTTATTACACAGGTAGCGTCTATTTTAGACTTAGAGATTTATAACGGGGATACAGCACCAGAAGATAATTATAAGGTAAGTGATATAGAATACACTGATGTGGCATTTGAAGCACAGCAGACAGTAAACCTTGGGGCAGGCACTGACAAGAAAGACCATTATGCACTTTTTGACGGTTTTACAGTCGGGGTTAATAAGACATCAGATGATTATAGTGATTTTAAGACAGAAACAATTACTTCCTACCAGTCAACAATTACTGATATAATACGTAGTGTAATGCAGTCACATACTAATGATACTATTTCAGAAGAAGTTATTAAGAAGGAAGCACTTGAGCAAATCAGGGAAAAATTTGGAACTAAGTGTATAGTTGAGATTACTTTGAAGAATTTTATGCACCAGTAAACCAATTTGTACTTTAATTTATCCTGAAAGTATGTTATTATTAGCTAGTGCCTTGTTTTTGCATGGCATAAGGGGAAGTCCAGGCTTCCTGGTATAATGAACCGGATTTTAAGTACAATTCGTCCGGGTGTGAGGTGAAAAGAATGGGAGATACCTTATCTCAGGAAGAGATAGATAATCTGCTTAATGCGTTAAGTAATGGCGAACTTGATGCTGACCAGCTGAACGAGACACCTGAAAAGAGTGTCAAGAATTATAATTTTGCAAGACCCTCCAAGTTTTCTAAAGACCATTTAAGGACACTGGAGATTATATTTGAAAATTATGGCCGTCTTTTATCTACAAACCTGCCTGCATATCTGCGTAAAAATATACAGGTAGAGGTGCTAAATGCAGAAGCGAATACATATTCGGAGTTTGCCAATGCACTGTCTAACCCGGTACTTCTTGGAGTTGTCAATTTTGCTCCATTAGAGGGCAATATTATAATTGAACTGGCTACAAATATTGGATTTACCATAGTAGACCGTATGCTTGGCGGAGGAGGGGCTCCGCTTGCCAAAAGCAGGGAGTTTACAGAGATTGAGCTTATTATATTAGAGAAAATCCTTGATATATGTACTAACCTTATGGTTGACCCATGGGAAAGTGTTGTTGCAATTGAACCACGGCTTGAGCGTATTGAAACTAACTCGCAGTTTGCACAGTTTATATCACCAAGTGAAATGACTGCAATTGTAACACTGAGCATTAAGATTGGCGCAGTTGAAGGCCTTATGAATATATGTATACCATTTGCATGTGTAGAGCCGGTTATTGACAAGTTAAATACAAAATACTGGTATTCAAGCATGAAACAGCATGATGCAGGTGCATATAGTGAGGATATTGAAACTATAATTAACAGGGCTAAGATACCTGTAAGGGCTATGCTTGGAAGAAGCTCTATTTCTGTAAATGATTTTATAAATATCCAGATTGGTGATATAATTAAGCTGAATACAAAAGTAGATGATGAGCTCGATGTTTATGTGGGAAGTATCAGGAAATTTACTGCATTACCGGGTGCAACAATGGATTCGTATGCTGTCCGGGTTACATCAATTATAAGGGAGGAGCAATAAACTATGGATGGAATGTTATCGCAGGAAGAAATTGATGCATTGACAGGCGGTGGTGTAGCGTCTTCTGATGATACGCCTGCACAGGAGGAAGAGTTATTAACTGAAGCTGAAAGGGATGCGGTTGGAGAGATTGCCAATATTAATATGGGTACTGCGGCAACCACATTGTCTACCCTGTTAAATAATAAAGTTACTATTACTACACCAAGGGTTTCCTATGTAACTATGAATGAACTGTCAGAACAGTATGACAGGCCATGTGTATTTATACATATTTCATATATAGAGGGAATTGATGGTAATAATATCCTTATATTAAAAGAACATGACGTTAAAATTATTACAGACCTTATGATGGGTGGTGACGGCACTAATACAGATGGTGAACTTTCAGAACTCCATCTTAGTGCCATAAGCGAAGCCATGAACCAGATGATGGGTTCAGCGGCAACCTCACTTTCATCAATGCTTGAAAGAAAGGTGGATATCAGTCCTCCGTCAGCAAGCCTTGTAGATTTAAATGATACTATTGATGATGCAGAGATACTTAATTTCCTTGAAGACCAGATAGTACAAGTATCATTTGACATGAAGATTGGCGAACTTGTAGACAGCCAGATTATGCAGTTATATCCTTGTAATTTTGCAAGGGAGCTTTATAATAAATTTATGAACAATACAATGGGTTCATCTGCAGCACCGGAACCTGCTCCTGCACCACAGCCGGCACCTGCCGCAGCACCACAACCCGCCCCTGCGCCACAGCCATCACCTGCCGCAGCACCACAGCCAGACCCTGCAATGTCACAGCAGATGATGGGACAGCCAATGCAGGACCCGTCCATGATGCAGATGCAGCAGCCATATATGATGCCGCAAGGTATGATGCAGGGACAGCCAATGATGCAGCAGCCATATATGATGCCAGTACAGAATGTCAATGTGCAGACAGCACAGTTCCAGCCGTTTAATGCAGGTGTAAGCCCGCTGATGCAGCAGGAAAATATTGACCTTATTATGGATGTCCCGCTTGAAGTAACAGTAGAGCTTGGGCGCACTAATAAGTCAATTAAGGAGATACTGGATTTTGCACCAGGTACAATTATAGAGCTTGACAAACTTGCAGGAGAACCTGTAGATGTACTTGTTAATGGCAAGTTTGTTGCTAAAGGTGAGGTAGTTGTCATTGAGGAAAGTTTTGGTATAAGATTAACAGAAATAACAAAATAATATATAAAAAGCCGGAGGTGTAGATATGAGGATTTTAATAACTGAATTTTCTGCAGCCGCCGGCATTTTTAAGTTCATTGTACTGTTTATAGTTTTTATAGCAGTGCTTGTGCTGGCTTTCTATTTTACAAAATGGTACGCTAATTCAGGAATGGTTAAAAAGGGCTATGGTAATATAAGGGTAATTGAATCATACCAGGTAGCCCCCGGCAAAGTAGTGTATATAGTTAAAATTGGCAGTAAGTTTGTTTCAATTATGACATCAAAAGATAATATAGTTAAGCTTACAGAACTTTCTGAAGGGGATTTGGAGTTTAAGGAAACAGAATTAAATAATGCATCATTTAAAGACGTTATGGGACAAATGATTAGTAACAGGAAAATGAAAGATGATAACAAAAAAAATGGGAAATAATAGAAAAGACAATACAAATAATATAAAAACCAGGTTAAAACGGATGTATAAAAAACCGGTGTTAAATATTTTTTTAATGCTGTGTGCATGTTTTATTATTTTCAGTGCAGCAAGGCCTTCATATGTATATGCCAGGGGTATTGACTCTACTACACAAAGAGAAATTGAAGGGGATGCAGATGTAGATGATAATACACTTGATTTAAATATATCTTCCAATGCAGGAAGTACCAATCTGGAAGCAACTTTGCAGATACTTATTATGCTTACCATTTTGTCACTTGCACCATCAATACTTATAATGGTCACATCATTTACACGTATTATAGTGGTACTGCATTTTATAAGGACTGCGCTTGCTACACAGACTTCTCCGCCTAACCAGGTACTTGTGGGGCTTGCGCTATTTATTACGCTGGCAATAATGGCACCAGTGTTTTCAGAAGTCAACGAAACAGCCGTCCAGCCGTTTATGTCAGGGGAGATGTTACAGGAAGATGCTATTGAAGCAGGTACAAAACCTCTTAAAACATTTATGCTGAAGCACACACGTGACAAGGACTTAGAGCTTTTCCTTGATATTAATGAAACGGACAGGGATTCTGTTGAAAGTTATGAGGACCTTCCAATTACAGTAATAATCCCTGCATTTATAATAAGTGAATTAAGAATGGCATTTATAATAGGGTTTATATTATACCTGCCTTTTATTGTAATAGATATGGTAGTGGCTTCTACGCTTATGTCAATGGGTATGATGATGCTTCCTCCTACTACAATTTCAATGCCATTTAAGATACTTCTTTTTGTAATGGCAGATGGGTGGAATTTAATAATTGGGCAGCTTGTTGCTTCATTTGAATAAGTTGTGGATAGATTTTTTGAAGGAGGAGTAATATATGTCAGAAGGAGTAATTATTGATATAGCAAGGGAAGTTGTCTGGGTTATAGTAAAGACAGCAGCTCCGCTTTTGCTTGTTTCACTTATTATAGGTCTTATAATAAGTATATTCCAGACAATTACCTCAATACAGGAGCAGACGCTTACATTTGTTCCAAAATTCCTTGCTATTATGCTTATAATTGTATTATGCGGAAGCTGGATGCTTAATAATATGACAGAGCTCTTTACAGACCTTGTTTCCAGTATACCAGAATACATTAGATAAGGTGGGATTTAGGTGAGATTAAGCTTTACAATAGAATACCTTGAGTTTGCAATGCTTGTTTTTGTAAGGGTTGCTTCGATAGTTTCAGTTACCCCGTTTTTTGGCAATAATTCTGTGCCTTTAAAGGTAAAGGCGGCGGTTTCACTTTTTCTTTCAATTATTATTATGAATACAACAGACTATACTAATGTAGACTATGAGGGACTTTTTGGGTATAGTTCACTTGTTATGAAAGAAGCTATCACAGGGCTTATAATAGGTATCGGTTCGGGCTTCTGCCTTTATATACTTAATTATTCAGGACATTTTATAGATATGGAATTAGGTCTTTCAATGGCAATGGAGTTTGACCCTGTTTCAAATATACAGTCAACAATTACAGCTAATTTCCTTTCGCATCTTTTTATGCTTTTGTTCCTTGTTTCAGACATGCATTACTTTATAATTGATGCACTTAATGAATCATATAAACTTATACCAATAGGCGGGGCAAAAATAGATGCAGGGCTTCTTGATGTTATGACAAAATATGTGGCAGATTATTTTGTTATAGCGATAAGGGTGGCATTGCCAATATTTACATGTGTTTTTATAATAAATGTAATACTTGGTGTACTTGCTAAAGTCGCACCACAGATGAATATGTTTGTAATAGGTATGCAGCTTAAACTTTTTATAGGGCTGTTTGTATTATTTATGGTAATGGGGATGCTGCCTGGTATCGTGGACTTTATATTCCAGGAAATGAGGGAAATTACTGGTATGTTTATGAAAGCACTTGCCCCATAGCATACAGTTTATCCTATTTAATATTTTACAGGCTGGATAGGTTTTCCTATTAAATTTTGTGGTCTGGATTGCCATAGTTAATCCAGACGGAATGTTTTGGTTAATGGATGTTGTTTAAATGTCGTATATTCCAGCAATTTCAAAGTGTCACTTGATAAAATAGCAAGCCACAGCGAAACGTTTTGGACATAGCGTAATTTAATTAAGGGCTTTAACTGCCAAAGAGCAGATAGCTGGCAAATTCCAAATGTGCTTCCAATGAACAAGCTGTGGTTTGTCAAGGGACCGCCGGCATTTAAATCTGGTTTTTTCAGATTTTATGCGCCGTTGCGGTATTTTAATGGCGTCCAAGCGGAAGCGGGCTGTTCATGGGACACTTTGGAATTGCCAGCCACAAGCCACCATTCCAAAATACCATACCCTATTGATATTTTTGCCTAAATGGGTTATGATATATAAAGTAAATAAGAGGTATTTCAACAGATAAAATGAACTTATAAAAGATTGTAAATGGATGTTGGCTTTTATAATTTATATTAGCAGAAGAAAGTAGTGGAAGAGATGATAAAAACAATCCGGGTAATGTTGCTTCCAAATAATAAGCAAAAAACTAAATTGTTCCAATATGCTGGTGCTGCAAGGTTTGCTTATAACTGGGCTTTAAACAGGGAACAGGAAAATTATAAAAATGGTGGGAAGTTTATTTCTGATGTGGATTTAAGAAAAGAATTTACCATGTTAAAGAAAAAGGAAGAATACTCATGGTTAAATGATGTGTCAAATAATGTGGCTAAACAGGCGGTTAAAGATGCTTGTAATGCTTATAAGAGATTTTTTAAAGGATTATCAAAATTTCCAAAGTTTAAAAGCAGAAAACATTTAGTCCCGTCATTTTACCAGGATAATGTAAAAATCCAGTTTACAGGTACCCATGTAAAAGTTGAGGGGTTTGCTGTTTCCAGAAAGAAAAATAAACAGAAATTAAACTGGATACGGCTTGCAGAACATAACCGTATCCCGTCTGGTTGTAAATACAGCAACCCCCGTATAAAATATGACGGTTTAAACTGGTGGGTTACGGTCGGGCTGGAATATAAAGATTCTGGTACTATTCCGGAAAATGAAGGAATTGGGATAGATTTAGGGATTAAGGATTTAGCAGTATGTTCTGATAAAATAAAATACCAGAATATTAATAAAACACAAAGTATTAAGAAACTAGAAAAAAGAAAACGCAGGTTACAGCGTTCCATATCAAGAAAATATGATAAAAACAAGAGAGGGGGAAGTTACTGTAAAACAGGCAGCATTATAAAAAGTGAAAAGAAACTTTTAAAACTAAACCACAGGCTGGCAAACATACGTAAAAACCATTTACACCAGGCAACTTCCGGGATTATAAAGCGAAAACCAAGTTTT
>DKYP01000185.1 GCA_002499945.1 Lachnoclostridium sp. UBA7097 | reverse complement strand
TCAATTAACAAATATTGATTTAAGCTATAATAAAATATTGATTTCTTTTAGTTGTGATGATAATCAATTAAATAGTTTAGATTTAAGTAATAATTTATCATTAGCGAGTCTTAATTGCAGGAATACCCAACTTAAAAAGCTGGATATAAGTAATAATATAGAATTGAAAAAGCTGGATTGTAATGAAAACCAGCTTACGAATATAGATTTAAGAAATAATGCTAAACTAGAAAGTTTTGATTGCAGTGATAACCAACTAACAATTTTAGATGTAAGCAAAAATACTTTATTGCGGGAATTAAATTGTGATAGTAATAAATTATCTGTTTTGAACATAAATAATAATGTTTTATTATATAGATTATATTGTAGTAATAATTTATTAATGGACTTAGATGTAAGCAATAATAACCGGTTAGAAAGTTTTAGGTGTTCTTCTAATCAATTAACAGAATTAGATGTAAGCAATAATGTTGAATTAGAAAATTTTTCTTGTAGTCTTAATAATTTAAGTAGTTTAGATATAAGTAATAATGCTAAATTAAAAGATTTAAGATGTAGTTCTAACAATTTATCTATTCTTGACTGTAGCCAAAATCCATTATTAGAATTTATAATGTGTGGTTTTAATAAATTAGCTAGTATAAATCTGGACAATCTTACTATGTTAAAACATTTAGTTTGTTCAGATAACCAGTTAACAAGTTTGGATATATATGATAGTCCATTACTTGAATATTTGAAATGTGACAGAAATAATTTAACAAGCCTTGATGTCAGCCATAATACTGTTATAAGGAAGTTTTCTTGCTATAGTAATAATTTATCAGGTATAGATATTAGTAAAAACCAAGAATTAATGTCTTTTAATTGTGAAAGGAATAAAATAAAAGAACTTGATATTACCCAAAACAGTAAACTGGGAGGGTTATATTACCACCAACAGTGTGACATAACATTGAAAATTGATAAGAAGTCATATGACAAACTGGATTTGTTTGTACAAGATGATTATATGGAAGATGGGGAAATTGTTGGAGGATATGATGCTAGTATTACTATAGAAAATCTTCATAATGTAAATATTACTAAAATAACAGAGGAAGATGAAGATAGCGGTGATGTATGGATATTGGGTGATGGGTTAAAAGTAATTGATATATCAAAATGGGGTACATATAATTATTATTGGTCTGATACAGGTAATACTATAAAATATACAGGTACTATTATTTATGGAGATGCAGTTAATGAGCCCCTTGTTACTCCATCATATGGTTTTGCTGTTCCCTCATGTACCCACTTATTTAATGATTATGATTATATAAGTCCTGTATCTGGTTCTGCGGTTATTATTTATGCTAATGGTGCAAATCTTAGAAATGGAAACACAGCAATTAATACTAAGCAGTTTACAGCTTATACAGATATAATGGCATCCTATCTTTACAGCACTAATGGCAAAGGGGTAGTAAAGGCATCAGTGGGAAAAGTTATTGCAGGTATTACAAAATCGGATACAAAACCAAATGTAACCAAAAATAAAATTGTGGACAAAGAAGCAGCGAAAATTGCAAAAGCAAGAATTAAGAATGGACAGGTTACTGTAACAGCAACTGGTAAGGAAAAAGGGCTTGTTTATCTTTGGATAATTGATACTGGTAAAAAGGGAGTATATGAATGTTGTCCTATTAATGTACAGATGGCACCTAAAAAGTTAGAGGTACATGATTTATCAGGGAATAAATTAAAAAATCCTAAACTTGGAAATAATAAAACACTTGATATATGTGTAGCTGGTATTGCATCAAGCAATATAAAAACAAATGATTGTACATATATAGCTACAGTAGATGAAAAATATAAGAATTATATAAAAGTTGAACCGAATATAAATTCTAGTAATAAATTTACAATTACGGCAACAGGATTAAAGAATAATAAAAATACAAAAGCAGTTGTTGTGTTTAAATGTGTGGAAAATGGCAGAAAGACTAGTTTTTCCCTAATTATTACAGAATAGCCAATTATAATTAAATTTATATTATATAAGGAGTTTTGGCTTTAATTAGAACAAGGAGTAAATGACTTAGTACATTTCATATGTTCCTATTAACAAAACAGCAAACTCATTTATATGCAACATAGTATCATTTAATTAATTTCTTTAACTGCCAGAATGTAAGTTAGCTGGCAAATTCCAAATGTGCTTCCAATGGACAGCTGTACGAGGCCACTGGTGCTTAAGCCCTGTATTTTAGGGCTTTATGCATCCATTGCGGTATTTAAATAGCGTCCAAGCGCAATGCGTGCAAAAGCCATGCCTGTGGAATGCTTTTTTCATGGAACACTTTGGAATTGCCAGCCCGCCACATACCATTTAATACAAATATTAATACGAAAAATTTATTTATAAGATTGGAGGAAATCGGAATGGACTCCGGACTCCGTAACCTGTCATCAAGATGCATATATTGCAACCAGCCATTTATGTCGTTATCAAGGGGCTCAAAAGCACATGTATGTGATGCATGTTTCCGTACTACTAATGGGCGTATTGCTGAATTAAATGCATATTGCAATGAACATCCAGGAGCAGAGCTTTGCCAGATATCCAGGGCACTTCATATAGGCTTATCAGATGTAATTTCCCTTATAAATTATAGTGATGCCATGAATGAAAAACCAAGTATAAACCCAATAACAGACAAAATTAATGCTGCAAGGAAGTTTTATAATGATGAAATGGACCAGAGGAGGCGTATAGCAAACAGGGACAGCTCTTCCAAACTGGTTGATGACCTTAAACGTTTCCGCAGGTAAAAAATATTAGTATATAAGGCAATGTAGACTCATTGTCTTTTTTTGCATATCCATATATTTTTGCAAATGTTGGCGTTACCGGATAGTGCCAAATCTCTTTTTCTATTTGTTGCAAAACAAGCTATAATATTAGTATAATAAATTTAACAGAAAGGGATTGACTGGCCAGTCATACCTCTTACGTAATTATAACAGCCTTTTTAAGGAGATTAAAAATAAGTGAGGTATGTGTATGAAAGAAAAAGTACAGGTATTTGGAAGATTTCTAAGCGGAATGGTAATGCCTAATATTGGTGCATTTATTGCATGGGGGCTTATAGCGGCATTATTTATTTCAACAGGATGGGTACCAAATGAAAAGTTTGCTGCAATGGTAGACCCTATGTCACATATGCTTCTGCCGCTCCTTATTGCCTATACAGGCGGTGAAGTGGTTGCAGGCAAACGTGGCGGCATAATTGGTGCAATTGCATCTATGGGTGTTATTGTTGGTTCACCAGACACACCAATGTTTATAGGGGCTATGATAGTAGGCCCGTTATCCGGCTGGATTATTAAACAGTTTGATAAAAAGATAGAAGGGCATATTAAAGCAGGTTTTGAAATGCTGGTAAATAATTTCTCTTTAGGAATTATTGGTGGTATTCTTGCATTAATTGCAATGGTTGGTATTACACCACTTGTAAATGTATTAAGCAATGCCATGAGTGCAGGTGTTAATTTCTTTGTAGAGCATGGCCTGCTGCCTCTTGTAAGCCTGTTTATTGAACCAGCAAAGGTATTATTCCTTAATAATGCAATTAACCAGGGGATATTGTCACCAATGGGGATACAGCAGGTAACAGAAGCAGGGAAATCTGTTTTCTTCCTTCTTGAAGCAAACCCGGGACCGGGGCTTGGCGTACTTCTTGCATACTGTATAGCAGGAAAGGGAAGTGCAAAGAGTTCAGCACCAGGGGCAGTAATAATACATTTCCTGGGTGGTATACATGAGATATATTTCCCATATATACTTATGAACCCGCTGTTATTACTTTCAACGATAGCTGGCGGCGCATGTGGAGTATTTATATTTACAATGTTTGATGTAGGGCTTGTATCTGCGGCATCACCAGGAAGCATACTTGCAATCCTTGCAATGGCAGAACGCCACAGCTACCTGGGGCTGGTAATTGGTGTGCTTGTAGCAGCAATAGTTTCATTTGTTATATCACTCCCTATCCTTAAATTTATGGGAAAAGATGCTTCCTTAGAAGAAGCACAGGCAAAGAAAGACGCCATGAAGAACCAGTCAAAAGGAATCCAGGTACAAAGCAGCAACGTGGCACCAGCTGGCAAAATAAGCAAAATTGCATTTGCATGTGACGCAGGAATGGGTTCAAGTGCAATGGGCGCAACAGTCCTTAAAAAGAAAATAGCAGAAGCCGGCATGTCAGGTATTGAAGTAATACATACGCCTGTATCATCAATCCCTGCGGATGTACAGATAGTAGTAACACACAGGGATTTAGGGGAACGTGCTGCACACAGCAATCCAAATGCAAGGTTAATCCTTATAACAAACTTCCTTGCAGCGCCAGAATACGGGCAGTTAATTGAGGACTTAAAGAAAACAAATTTATAGGGATTGTATAATCTAATTGTATCATATACTGACGACCGTTAAGATTT
>DKYP01000052.1 GCA_002499945.1 Lachnoclostridium sp. UBA7097 | reverse complement strand
CTTTCTATAAGGACAGGACAGGCAGAAGCAGTAATAAAACTTATAGATGAAGGGAATACTATTCCCTTTATAGCAAGGTACAGGAAGGAAGCACATGGTTCACTGGATGATGAGCAGATACGTAATATAAATGAGCGCCTTATATACCTTAGAAACCTTGAAGAGAAGAAGGAACAGGTACTTGCAAGCATAGAAGAGCAGGGAAAGCTTACAGATGAACTTAAGAAGCAGATTGCAGAGGCTATGACGCAGGTGGTTGTGGAAGACCTTTACCGCCCGTACAGGCCAAAGCGCAGGACAAGGGCAACTATTGCTAAGGAGAAAGGGCTTGAAGGGCTTGCGGATATAATTATGGCACAGGAAACCGCAGAGGACATAGAGAAACTTGCAGTACCTTTTATTTCAGCGGAAAAGGAAGTAAACAGCGCCACAGAAGCAATAGCAGGGGCAAAGGATATAATAGCAGAAATTATTTCTGATAATGCAGAATACAGGATGTATATAAGGAAGATTACATTTGAAGAAGGCAGGATTATATCAGCTGCTAAGGACAGTGGTGTGCAGTCTGTGTATGAAATGTACTATGATTTTAGTGAGCAGGCAGACAAAATTGCTGGCCACAGGATACTTGCATTAAACCGTGGCGAGAAAGAAAAATTCCTTGTAGTAAAGCTTGAAGCACCAGAGGAGCGTATACTTTTATATCTTGCGAAGAAAATAATAACATCTTCTAATGAAACTATAACTGCTGTTTTAAAAGATACCATAGAGGACAGCTACAAAAGGTTAATTGCGCCTGCAATAGAGCGTGAAATACGTAATGAATTAACTGTAAAAGCAGAAGACGGGGCAATTAAGGTATTTGGGAAGAATCTTGAACAGCTTCTTATGCAGCCGCCAGTTGCAGGAAGGAATGTACTTGGATGGGACCCGGCTTTCCGTACAGGCTGCAAGCTTGCAGTGGTTGACAGTACAGGAAAGGTGCTTGATACTACAGTTGTCTACCCTACAGCACCACAGAATAAAGTTGAAGAAACTAAAAAGGTTGTTAAAGCACTGGTTGATAAATATGATATATCACTTATATCTGTTGGCAATGGCACGGCGTCACGTGAGTCAGAACAGATAATTGCGGATATGTTAAAGGAGATAAAGAAGCCTGTACAGTATGTAATAGTAAATGAAGCAGGTGCTTCTGTATATTCTGCCAGCAAGCTTGCAACAGAAGAATTTCCGGAGTTTGATGTAGGGCAGAGAAGTGCGGCATCAATAGCCAGAAGGCTGCAGGACCCGCTTGCAGAACTTGTTAAGATTGACCCAAAGTCGATAGGCGTAGGGCAGTACCAGCATGACATGAACCAGAAAAAGCTTGAAGAAGCACTGGCAGGCGTGGTAGAGGACTGTGTGAATAAAGTAGGTGTTGATTTAAATACAGCATCAGCACCATTACTTGAATATATATCAGGGATTTCAAAAACTGTTGCTAAAAATATAGTGGTATACAGGGAGAAAAACGGGAAATTTACTGACAGGAAACAACTTCTTGAGGTTGCCAAGCTTGGACCAAAAGCATTTGAACAGTGTGCAGGTTTTATGCGTATACAGGGCGGCAGCAATATGCTTGATGCAACAAGTGTACACCCTGAATCATATGATGCAGCAGAAAAGCTTCTTAAAAAACTTGGCATAACTAATGAGGATTTAAAAAAGATACAGGAAGATGCAGCAAATTCTCCAAAAACAGATAAAAATACTAAAAAGGATAAGGGAAAAGGAAAGAAAAAAGAGTTTGTAATAAGAAACACAAATACTGCATTTGGGGCAGCATTTGCCAAGGCATTTGGAAATAGCGGGATTTCTGTAGCAGATACCGCAGAAAGTGGTAATAATAAAAGTGAAGGTAACAGCCTTGCCAGCAGGATTAAAGATAAAAAGAAGATGGCAGCAGAGCTTGGCATAGGTGAAATAACGCTTGTTGATATACTTAAAGAATTAGAAAAGCCAGCCAGGGACCCGCGTGATGAAATGCCGCTTCCAATACTTCGTACAGATGTACTTGAAATGAAAGACTTAAAAGAGGGAATGGTATTAAAAGGGACAGTACGTAATGTAATTGACTTTGGTGCATTTGTTGATATAGGCGTGCACCAGGACGGGCTTGTACATATATCACAGCTTTCTAATAACAGGTTTGTAAAACATCCGCTTGATGTAGTAAGTGTTGGTGATATTGTAGATGTAAAAGTATTAAGCGTGGATATAAAGAAACAGAGGATACAGCTTACTATGAAAATGTAAATAGATGTTAAAAAGATGTTCTAAGTGGGGATATGGATAATGGGATTTTTAGATAAGTATTTTATTGAAACCAGGAATGGTTCTAAAGTCACTTATAGTGAGAGTGATTTAAATAAGCTTGACAGAATGTATGAGAATGAAGTTTTGGCAAGAAAGAATAAAAAAATCATATCACCTATGCGCAAGGTAATGCAGAAAAGTTTCCATTCACAAGTAAGGGATTATGCTTTTGAGCGCATTTTAGACAGGCATCTGTATACATTTAAGTACCTGCTTGTAATACCAAACCCATACGGGGTGGCGAAACAGACAGCGCTTATATTATTTAATTCATCTAAAACATGCAGGGTGCATTACTGTGTGGCTGGTGATACCCCTGAATATAATTTTGAGGGTGAATCTGTGCCAGCAACAAGGCACAGGGTAGCTGTAATGGGGCTTTACCAGGGCAGGAACAACAGTGTTTCCTTAGAGCTTATAGATGATGAAAATAAAGTTATAAAACGCAGGGTAATAAATATATATATACCGGCGGTAGCAGATAAGTTAAAAAGGGTTATATACAAGACGGACAAACAAATGTCACATTTTCCATTTATTCTTCTAAATGGAATAAATTTCAATCCAATAACAATAGATGGTGAAGGCAAGATACGTTATTCCCTCCAGTGCAAAACAGGCAAACTTGGCATGATACCGTTGCAGAATGGCAGGTTTCTTATTGCTGACAGGACAGCAAACCGTATAAATGAATTTGGAATGGTGCAGCCATGCAGGTACCATGAGATGGATTATATGGGCAGGGTTTACAGGACATTTCTGTTAGAATACAGTATAGGGCGTGCAATAACACAGGAGGGCAATTCACTTTTCCTTGTTACATCATCAGACAGGAACCATATCTCAGACTGTATAATAGAGCTTGATATGGACAGCGGGAAGATTATTAATAAATGTGAACTTTCCACAGTGCTTAGTGACAAGTACAGGACAATAGAGAACTGGGCAGATATAACAAGGCTTGAATACCATAATGGCATAATGTATGTTGTAGTTAAAAAGCTTCATTGTATAATAAAGCTTGACTGGGACAAAAGGAAACTCATATGGGTACTATCACCAGAAAAGGCATGGAAGGGCACATTTGTAGAAAAATACCTTTTAAAAAATGCCGGCGGGGACGGGGCAGTATGCATGTGCCCTGAATATATAACTGTACCAGGCGGCTTTAATGGGGAATATGATATTATATTATTTGATACATGCTCTGCAAGCAGGATTAAAACAGGATATAAGCCACAGAAGGTTTCAGAAGTAAAAGTTATCCATATTAATGAAGAAGAAGGGGCTTATAAACTGTCAGACAGTGTAAAACTTGAGAAATCACAAAGATATGGCAGCGCATTTTATTCTGGCAGCGGCGGATATATGCTGGCAGCAGAGGGAATTTTAAAAAATAAAAAATTAAAATATAAATCCTGCATAGCTGAAAAAGATATAAAAAGCGGGGAAATAATAAAAAGAACAGAATTTACAAAAGCATTTTTAAATGCATGGGAGTTTAAACCACAGATACCAGATTACTGCCAGGCACTAGAGATAAATAAAGATGCCATCTCTGGAAGTTTAATGCCCCCAGAGGAGTTTGAAGGGCAGATACCGCCACTTGCAGATGAAAAGATTGACAGGGAATATTTTGGCAGGGCAAGGATATGTGGCAGCCTGTTTCTTTTTGCAATGATGCCAGGCATGGTAGAAAGAATATACCTTATTGGTGAAAATAATAAATATGTACAGGATTATTCTGGTATAGAGCCTATGGGCAGGAAAATGTTTTTTGCAATTATGCTTGACGGCTTAAAGGCAGATGAATACTTTGTATATGTTGAAAGTGAAGGGTTTGCGTATAAACTTAAGAATGAAATAAGGGTTACTGGCAAAAAAGGGAAATAAAATATTAAATGGAGGAAACTATGAACCAATTATCACATCTAGATGAACTGGAGGCAGAGGCAATTTACATTATGCGTGAAGTTGTGGCAGAATGTGAAAAGCCTGTTATGCTGTATTCTATCGGGAAGGACAGTTCAGTTATGCTTCACATTGCTTTAAAAGCATTTTATCCGGAGAAACCGCCTTTCCCGTTCCTTCATGTGGATACCACATGGAAGTTTAAGGAAATGATACAGTTCCGTGACCATATGGCAGCAAAATATGGCCTTGAAATGCTTGTGTACACTAATGAAGAGGGAAGAAGCCAGGGTATTAACCCGTTTGACCACGGTTCTGCATATACAGATATTATGAAAACGCAGGCACTGAAACAGGCACTTGATAAATACCAGTTCACAGCTGCATTTGGCGGCGGCAGGCGTGATGAGGAAAAATCCAGGGCAAAAGAGAGGATTTTTTCATTCAGGAATTCGGCACATGCATGGGACCCTAAGAACCAGAGGCCTGAAATGTGGAAGCTTTTTAATACAAAGATATTTAAAGGTGAGGAAACAAGGGTATTTCCGCTTTCTAACTGGACGGAAAAGGATATATGGCAGTATATAAGAAGGGAAAATATTGAGATACCATCACTTTACTTTGCAAAGGAACGTCCTGTTGTGTACCGTGACGGTAATATCATTATGGTTGATGATGACCGCATGAGGCTTATGCCTGGTGAAAAACCTGTAATGAAAAAAGTGCGTTTCCGTACACTGGGATGCTATCCGCTTACAGGTGGTATTGAATCAGATGCAGATACACTTGATGCAATTATAGAGGAAACATTAAGTGCGGTTTCTTCCGAAAGGACAAGCAGGGTAATTGACAACGAGGCAGCAGGAAGCATGGAGAGAAGAAAGAGAGAGGGGTATTTCTAATATGCAGGGTTTACTTAAATTTATTACATGTGGCAGTGTAGATGATGGCAAATCAACACTTATAGGCCATATGCTTTATGATGCAAAACTGCTTTTTGCAGACCAGGAAAGGGCACTTGAACTTGACAGCAAGGTAGGCAGCACAGGCGGGGCAGTTGACTACTCACTTCTTCTTGACGGGCTTATGGCTGAAAGGGAGCAGGGAATTACTATTGATGTAGCATACCGCTATTTTACTACAGACAACAGAAGCTTTATCGTTGCAGATACACCAGGGCATGAAGAGTATACAAGGAATATGGCAGTAGGTGCTTCATTTGCTGACCTTGCAGTTATACTTGTAGATGCATCAAAAGGCGTGCTGGTACAGACAAAACGCCATACCCGCATATGTTCGCTTATGGGTATAAAGCATATTGTATATGCAGTAAATAAAATGGACCTGATAGATTATGACCAGAACACATTTAAAGATATTTCAAGAAACATTAAGAAAATGACAGCAGAATATGAGTTTGATTCAATGTTTATAATACCTGTATCTGCTACAGAAGGGGATAATATTACCAATGTATCACCTAAAATGCCATGGTTTAAGAAGGGCACCCTTCTTAATTACCTTGAAAATATAGATGTGTCCACAGAAGCAGAGGATACAGGTTTTGTAATGCCTGTACAGAGGGTATGCCGCCCGGACCGTACATTCCGTGGATTCCAGGGACAGGTTGAATCAGGAAGCATATCAGAGGGTGATGAAATAGTATCACTTCCAAGTGGTGAAACTGCCAAAGTAAAAGCCATATATAACCAGAATGCATTTATGACAGGCAAAAGCAGCCCTTTTGCATTTAAAGGGCAGGCGGTTACAATACAGCTTGACAGGGAAGTAGACGTATCCCGTGGCTGTATGCTCTGTAAAGATGCAGGGCTTGTTGTAGGTAAGATGTTTACTGCAAAACTCCTCTGGATGGATGATACAAAGCTTGTGGCAGGCAAGAATTATTTCTTAAAAATAGGCACTAAAATGGTTCCTGCTGTTGTTATGAATATTAAATATAAAATTGATGTCAATGAAGGAAACCATGTGCAGACAGACAAGCTTTATAAAAATGAGATTGCAGTATGTGATATTTCATGTTCAGATAAAATTGTATTTGATGAATTTAAGAACCATAAAGAGCTTGGAGGTTTTATACTTATTGACCGTATAACTAATATGACATCTGCATGTGGTGTAGTTGAACATTCATTGCGCCGTGATGATAACCTTACATGGCACAATATGGATGTAACACGTGAACTCAGGGCAGAACAGAAAGCACAAAAGCCAGTAACAATATGGCTTACAGGGCTTTCAGGCGCCGGGAAGTCAACAATAGTTAATGAGCTTGAGAAGAAACTTTTTGCATCAGGAAAGCATACAATGGTACTTGATGGTGACAATATCCGTATGGGCCTTAATAAGAACCTTGGTTTTAAGGAACAGGACCGTATAGAGAATATAAGGCGTATTGCGGAAGTTTCAAAGCTTATGAATGATGCCGGTATAATTGTGCTCACATCATTTATATCACCATTCCGTCTTGACAGGCGCAATGCAAAAGATATAATCGGGGCGGATAGTTTTATAGAGGTTTATATAAGCACACCGCTTGAAGAATGTGAGAAACGTGATGTCAAAGGGCTTTATAAAAAGGCACGCAAGGGCGATATCCCTAACTTCTCAGGTATATCAAGCCCTTATGAAGCACCAGAGAACCCACAGATAGAGATAGACACAACAGGTAAAAGTTTAGATGATACAGTAAACTATATAATGGGGCAGCTGGAACAGTATATGTAAGTAAGAAAGAGGAAATTTATGGATTTACAGAGAGAACTTGAAGTATCTATAAAAGCATCTATTGAAGCAGGACATGCTATTATGGATGTTTATAATAATGCAGATGATATGCAGGTAACTTATAAAGATGGCGATATGCCCCTTACAGCAGCTGATAAAGCTTCTAACAGGATAATTGTTGATATGTTAAGGAAAGAATTTCCAGAGTACAGCATTTTATCTGAGGAAGAAAAGGATGACAAAGACCGCCTTGCAAATGATTTTTGTTTTGTAGTTGACCCGCTTGACGGCACTAAGGAATTTATAAAGAGAAACGGGCAGTTTACTGTTAATATTGCCTTGTCTTATAAGCACCAGTCTGTAATGGGTGTTATATATGTGCCTGTGACTGGTGAGTTATATTATGCTGCCAAAGGAAAAGGCGCATTTCTTGATAGTGGCAGTGGCAAGGCAGTACAGATTAAAGTGTCAGATTGTACAGACATGGAGAAGATACGCCTTGTAATGAGCAGTTCACATGGATGTGAACAGATGGACAGGCTTATAGAAAAGTATAAGATTGGCAATTTTGTAAAGATGGGCAGTTCCCTTAAAGGCTGTGTTGTGGCAAGGGGTGATGCTGAACTTTATTATAGGTTTAACCCTACAATGGAATGGGACACAGCAGCAATGCAGTGTATAGCAGAAGAAGCAGGTGCAGTGTTTATGCAGATGGATGATACACCAATGCTTTATAACCGTGAAGACAGCCTTAATGCTAAGGGGTTTTATATTATAAATAATGCTGCCAATAAGCTGGAATTATAAGATTAAAACAAGCAGGGACGGGAGTGTGGCATATGGGTCCATTAGGTAAAATTAACAGGCAGTTATCTACTACACAGGTAATTGCCCTTGGTTTTATAAGTGCAATACTTATAGGTGCAGTTATTCTTTCGCTGCCAGTATGTTCTGCCAGCGGGAAGTTTACACCATTTGCTGACAGCCTTTTTACATCAACGACATCTGTATGTGTAACAGGGCTTGTTACTGTTACAACAGAGGCACACTGGAATTTATTTGGCAAGATAGTTATTCTTGTGCTTATACAGCTTGGCGGTCTTGGCATTGTATCATTTACAACAGGCATAATGATGGTCATTGGCAGGAGAATAACACTAAGGGACCGTATGCTGCTTGAAGATGCTTTAAACCTTGATACCCTTAAAGGACTTGTTAAATTCCTGAAAAGAATATTTAAAGGTACATTTGTAGTTGAAGGTGCCGGGGCTGTCTGCTATTCATTTGTATTTATACCACGTTATGGCATTATAAAAGGGATATGGTATTCAGTATTCCATTCAATATCTGCGTTCTGTAATGCTGGTATTGATATACTTGGGAGTAACAGCCTTGTGCCATATGCGTCAAATGCCTGGATAAATATTGTAACAATGTGCCTTGTAATAATGGGTGGCATAGGATTTCTTGTATGGTGGGATATCACAGGTAATATAAAAAAGCTTATACAGCATGAATATACAGTTAAAATGGCAGTTAAAAAGCTGCGCCTCCATTCTAAAATAGTAATTATAACAACATTTTTCCTTATAACAGGAGGGGCAGTCCTTATATTTGCACTTGAATTTAATAATCCTGATACCATTGGCAATATGGGTTTTTGTAATAAAATCATGGCAAGTTTTTTCCAGTCAGTAGTATTGCGCACTGCAGGGTTTATGACATTTTCACAGGCGAATATGCACAGTACAACAATTATTGTTTGTTTATTTATCATGTTTATAGGAGGTTCATCTATAAGCACTGCCGGCGGTATTAAAACAACGACATTTGCAGTATTATTTTTAAGTACACGTGCAACAATAAAGGGAAGCACACACCTTGTTGTTTTTAATAAAACTATACCACATAAAACAGTGCAAAAGGCACTTGCTGTAACAGTAGTGAGCCTTACAGTGCTTTTAATTGCCACATTTGCACTTCATCTTGTAGAAGGCGGTTCACTTCTTGATGCCACATTTGAAACTACAAGTGCCATTGCTACCGTAGGGCTGTCAAGGGACTTTACAGCTTCAATGGGTATATTTGGCAAGTTAATAATTACTTTTTGTATGTACCTTGGAAGGATAGGCCCTATATCCATGGTTATATTTTTTAACAGGCAGCAGCAGGGCAGCAAATACTTTTCATATCCGCATGAGGATATTACAGTAGGATAATAATTTATAGTTGTACCAGGTTAATATTGGAATGGAGGGACACCAGGAAATATGGATAAATCATTTGCAGTTTTCGGGCTTGGCAAGTTTGGGCGCAGTGTTGCAACAGAACTTGCAAATGCTGGTGCGGATGTACTGGCAATTGATAATGACAAAGAAAGGGTGCATGACCTTGCAGATATAGTAACATGTGCTGTAGCAGCTGATATACGTGATACAGAGGCTATGGAAGACCTTGGTATATCAAATATGGACGCAGTTGTCGTGGCAATTACAAGAAGCCTGGATGCGAGTATTCTTGCAACAATATTCGCTAAAGAATCAGGTGTGCCTTATGTAATAGCAAAGTCACGGGACGAAATACACTCCAAAATATTGAAAAAAGTTGGTGCAGACAAAGTGGTGCACCCGGAATTTGAAACAGGTATACGGACTGCAAGGCATCTTGCTACAGGGAACATACTTGATTTTGTTGAGCTTTCTGAAACAATTAAAATGATAGAGATAAATATAAAACCTGAGTGGGCAGGCCATACATTACGTGAACTGGACTTGCGTGGCAGGGAGCATATAAACGTTATTGCGTTACGCAGGGATGGTGAAATTATAGTTAACCCGGACCCTGACAATACACTTACACCAGATTTGTCAATGTTAATAACAGTGGAGAAAAAATACCTGCACAGGCTTATAAAATAATAAGATGGCCAGAAGCTATATAGTTTCTGGTTTATTTGCATGAAAAACTGGATATTATAGGAAGTGGACATGGCATTCCTGTAGACGGGGATATAAGAAAGGATGTGGACACTATGTGTAATCTTAGCCAGGGTATAATGGAAAAGGGCGAAGCTATTGGAATGGAGAAAAGGGAAATTAAATTTATTATGAGTATGCACAGAAAAGGTTACTCATTAGAACAGATTGCAGATGTTGCAGAAAAGGATATTGAAGAAGTAAAAACAGTAATTGAAAGGCATAATATTGTAATGGCCTGACAAAAACATAAATTAAAATAAATAGCACAATGCATAAGTCATGGGATATTGTTATATTCCATGACTATTTTAATGCATTCACAAAATAACCATTTCCATCATCTGGCTGGAAAACTAAAAATCCTAATTTGCAGCTGTATTGTCAAATATGTGAGTTACAAGAAAAATATATAATAAAATAACAAATTTTAGAAAAAATATATTGCAAAAATTGTGCACTTGTACTAAAATTGAAAATAATTCCTATAATTATGTTTTTTGTACTTGACAAGTATTGAAAGGGGGAGATATTGAAGGAAAATGTGTATATATGGTGGGTAATTGTTCAGGATTTGGAGAGTGAAAGGAGAACACAAGGCATGAGGAAGTATAAATTTAAGCATATGGCAAGGAAAGCAGTTGCCATAGCACTGGCAGCAGCGGTAGCTGTTACAGGTGTCCCAGGATTTCCGGGAGGCGGGACTAAAGCAGAAGCCGCAGAAATTACAGATGCGCGGGTAAATGAACTTAACGAACAATATTTTAAAGATAAGGAGTATGAGCGTGTATCTGAACATGACCCTTCTATTGTAGTAGGGTATATTAATGAAAAAGATTATACTGGTAAAGAGCATGTATATGGTGTACAGAATGATACAAAAACAAGAACAAAAGTTTATTTTACATTTGGTTCACATATGGCATTTGCATGGTCACTTGATTTGCAGGACTGGAAACTTTTTGAAAATAACATTAACAAGAATTATAATGAAATTTTTAAAAAGAACTTTGAATGGTCAGCAAGTGGTGACAGCCATTATGCTACAGCAGGAAATATGTGGGCACCTGATGTAATCTGGGATGCAGATTATGTTAATGAGGACGGAAACAAGGGCGCATGGCTTATGTATATGAGCATTAACGGATGCTCATGGAATTCAAGCATTTTGCTGTTGGTATCAGACAGTTTGAATGGTGACTGGACACCTAAAGGTGATATTGTTTATTCGGGATTTAATGCAGATACAACCAGTCCATATAGTTATAAAAAAACAAATTATGAACAGTATGGTGAACTGGAGAATGGGGCACTGCCATCAAGGTTTACCAGAGGGTCATATGTATGTAAAGATGATGTGCATGACTGTGTAGCAACAACATGGAATGAATTTTATGGTGCACATGCCATTGACCCATGTATTACTTATGACGAAAGTGGTAAATTATGGATGAGTTATGGTTCATGGTCAGGTGGTATTTATATGCTTGAGATAGACCCTGTTACAGGACTGCGTAAAGCAGGTACTACATATCCATATAAAGCGAATGAATCAGACCCATATATGGGAATTAAACTTGCAGGTGGTGACAGGGTTTCTGGTGAGGCCTCTTATATTGAACATATAGGTAACAAATATTATATATTCCTGTCTTATGGTGGTTTTGCGCCAGATGGCGGTTATAATATGAGAGTATTTTCATCAGATAATATAACTGGTCCATATAAAGATTTAAAGGGACAGGATGCCAGATATGGAACATCATCTTCGGGGTATGATGCTGGTACATATTCTACGGGTGCAGGGAATACTACTGGTACAACAGGAGACCGCCTTATGTCTTATTATAAGTGGAGTTTCCTTGAAGATGGGTATACAGCACAAGGGCATAATTCAGCCTTTGTAGATGATGATGGCAAAAGCTATGTAGTTTACCATAATAAAACAGATGATGGCACAGCAGGCCATGAGATGAGGGTACACCAGTTATTTGTTGCAGAAAATGGCGGTCTTGTTACAGCACCATTTGAATATTGTGGTGAAACCTTGTCCAGCAGTGCATATAATGATACTAATGTAACTGGTGAATATGGCATTTTATATATGGACCCGTCATATTCAAATGGCAATGTAAACTGTGTACAGGAGCAGACTATAAAGTTAGAATCTGGTGGCACAGTAAGCTGGGGCAATAAAACGGGTACATGGACCAATGGCACAAATGGACCAACAGTGTCTATTGTTATTGACGGAGTGACATACCAGGGGGTATTTATTGAACAGAATATTGAAGAAACAGCTTATAAAACCATGTGTTTTACAGTAGTCGGAAATGATGGTGTGGCTATCTGGGGTTACAAAAAAGCTAGTAACGGGCAGCCATTTGATGATGAAGTTGCAATTGCATACAATGCATTAAATTTAAAAGTACATATACCAAAGAAGGTATTTATTGGGAATAAACTGGACTTTTCAAAAGAAGGATTTTATGGTGCGAGTTATGCATGGCAGCCTGCGGATACCAGTCTTATTAGCACTGATGGCACAGTACAATCTGTAAGTGAAGATAAGGATACACAAGTTACATTAACTATTACAAGTGGAGATTATACTTATAATAAAACCTTTGATGTCACTATTTTGTCTGAACAGTCAAAGAGCGGACTACTTCCAATAGGGGAAGAAAGTGTAAAAGCAGAGTATAGTACAAAGGCAGAAGTTAATGAAGCTATAGGAAATTCACCTTCTAAACAGATTTCTAAATATACAGGGCTTTCTTTTAGCATGTATGCAGATGGACTAGTTAATGACTGGGATAATATATTTAAAAAGAAAGATAGTAGTTTCCAGTTCCAGTTTGCTACAATTTCTTATAGCAAGGGTGGACAATGGTGCTGGTATTATGAAAATGGTGCTGAGATTTCAGAATATGCAAAAGAGATGGGTTATACTAGCAATATACATGAGGCATTTGCAGATGGGCATTATTATCTGACAATTAGTTTTAATACAGATGGTTCAATTAGTTATTACAGGGATGGGCATCTAATGATGAAGTATGATGCAAGCCTTGTCCCTTCTAATAACCCAAATAACATGGCTACAACTATTTCAAGTATTACAGAAGACGTAATTACAGAATACAGGCGTGGAAATATTGAATTTAACTGGGATGTAAGCAGTGTTATTGTAGGATATGCAACAGATTATGACCCGTCTACTGCAAATCCAAATGAATTTAAAGTAGATGGTGAGTATAAATATAATGATACAGTTATAATTCCAGCAAATGATTTAGCTTATGAAACAGAGAACCAGGCAATTGGCAGTACAGATAGAAAAACTGGATGGTGGGGAGCTTTTAGTGATTATTATAAACTGACAGGTGATTTTGACACTACATTTACATTTAATAATTATGGTAATGGTGGTGGTAATATTTATAATAGCTATGTAATGGTCTTTGCTAATGCTGCCAGAGGTGCTGAAGGCTATAAAGAATATGCAGTAGTAAGGTCTGATGACTGGGGCTGGGGAGGCGGAGATAACAATAGCCTGTCAGGGAATCCTATTGTATATAAGGATTATATGAATGGAAGCAAATTAGATTTAAGTACTCCTGAAGGTGAAGCTGCTTTTATGGACATTATGGAGGCAGCAGAGGTTACTGCCAATATAAAAAGAAATGGAAGTGATATAACAATTAATGTTAAAGCTATTTCACTTAAAGATAGTAGCAAGTCATATACACGTACTGTAACATTTACAGAAACAAGTGATAATATAAGTTTCTTTTTCACTGTAGATAACTGTTACCTGGAAATGCTTTCTGTAGAAGGACTTGCACAACAAATTGGATTAGAAGACTATTCAACAGACCCATGGACAAATTGGGGTGAAATTACTACACTACAAAATGATTTTAATGTAACTTTTGATTTTGATAATTATGGTTCAACTGACAATTGGCTTAATTATGTATTTGAATTTAGAAATGATACTGGTGATAAGTTCTTAACCATGCGTGCTGATAGCTTTGGATGGAATCAGTTAGGTTTTGGACCTGGTAATAATCTTTCGCCAGATGGAAGTCCTATTAGTTATGATGGTACTAATATTAATTGGGATACATTTGGTGAAATTATGAAAGATGCCCATGTAGTTATGAATATAACCAGAAGTGGCAGTATAATACAAATAGATGCAAATGTTGTTTCTAATACAGATTCTTCAAAATCATATAAATATATGATAGAATTTGCTATGTCAGATAAAATTGTTAAGTTGCTTTTTACAGCAGACCATTCATACATTAAAATGAATAAGATTACATATGGTAATATTCAGTGGTACCGCACAGCTTCGCTTGATAGTGAAGGCACACAGATACCAGGTGCAACAGGGGAGTCTTATGTATTGCAGAAAGAAGATGTAGGTAATTATGTTTATGCCATTGCAAATAATAAAATGGTAATTTTCCAAAATAAAATACAAGGACGTCAAATTAGTGCAGATGTAGAAGTAGAAGATAAGGAATATGACGGAAATACTAATGCAACTGTAAAGGTTGTTACATTTGATGGTCTTGTTAATGGTGATAATCCTGAATATACTGCAGACATGCAGTTTGATACTGCCTTGCCTGGTACAGGCAAAACTGTTACAGGTACAGTTTCTTTGACAGGTGACTGGGCAAAATATTATGTAGTTAGTAATAATCCTGTAGAAACAACTGCAAATATTACAGGTACAGTTCCAGATGAAAAGTATACACTTTCTTATACAACAGATAAAACAGCTTTTGAAAATGCTACTGTTTCAATTGATAAAACTGAGCTTGGTGCAGATGAAACTGCTGTTCTTACAATAAAGCCAAATACTGGTTATGAGTTTAAAGATGGAAATAGTGTTTCAGTAGTAAAATCTTCTGGCAGCTGCACTATTGGAAGCCAGGAAAAGAACAGAGATGGCAGTTATTCTTATAAGATTAGCGGTCTTACTGGAAATTGTGAAGTTGTTGTTTCAGCTGTAGCTGTATCAAAGGGTTATTCTGTTACATATAGCAGTACAATAAGTAATGCGGTTGCAGAGATTACTAAGGATGATAAAGCATTTGAATCTGGCAGCAGCGTTGTTATTATTGACCAGCTTAAGCTTATGGTTACACCAGCCAGTAGTTATACATTTGCAGAAGCTCCTGTAGTAAAGGCTGATAATGCTACAGTAAATGTAGCAGATGTAAAGGGTGGTATATACACTTACTATATTATTAATTTTAAGGATGCTACTAAAATTACAATAAGTGGAAATACAGTGCCAGTACAGTATAAAGTAAGCATTGCAGATAGTGCAGATAAAGTTGCAAGTGCAAACCATGCAAAATTATCAATTAGCACATCAAGTGTAAATGCAGGCAGTACAGTACAGTTTAAAATTACCCCAGATGAAGGTTATCTGGTTAAGTCAGCAAGCATATCAACAGAAAAGGGTACATGTGCAGTTTCTGACCCTGAAAAGGCAGATAATGGTATATGGATTTTTGAACTTTCAAAATTTACAGGTGATACAGTTGTAAACAACATTGTTTTTGAAACAACGGAAACAAAGGTTACTGAATCTGGTACAGATACAGCTATAAATATTGGTGCAGCAAATCTTGGCGGAACAGATTTTTCAGACAAGGGTGTTGCAGATGCTATAACTTCTGCTGTTACTAATAAAGGCAATATTAATGCCATTATTGATGAAACAACTGGAAAAGAGATTACAGATAGCGGATTTGAAGAAGCTATTACTGAAATTAAAAAAGCAGTGGAAGAGGGTAATAATGTAAAAGTTTCTCTTGAAGTAAATGAGAAAACAGACCTTGATACTGCTACAGAAGATACTGCTAAACAGGCACTTGGTGAAATAGAAAAGCAGGCAGCACAGGATTCTAACAGGCAGGTAAGTACCTCAAAGATTGCTATGCCTCTTGATATTTCATTCTATGCAAAGGTAGGTGGATTAAAGAGCCAGCTGAAAATAAGCATAAAGGATACTGGAAATAAAGAAATGACAATTAAAATGGTAGTACCTTCCCATATAGAAAAAGAAGCAAATGGGGTTAAGAGGTTATATTATGTTATACGTTTCCATAATAACCAGAAGACAATAATTCCTTGTACTTATAATGAGCGTTCTAATAATATTATATTTAAGAGTAATAAGTTTTCTACCTATATACTTTGTTATGTAGATACTACAGAAAAGAAAAACCAGGATTCAAATAATAACAATAATAACAATAATAATAATCATTATATACCAGGACCTTCAGCAACAGCAACACCTACACCAGTGCCAACTAGCCCGGCAACGCCATCACCTACGGTAACACCTGCACCATTACCTACGGTAACGCCAACACCAGCGCCAACAAATACGCCTGATGATGGACAGAATACACCGGTGCCACCAATAAATACCCCTTCAGCAACGGATACTCCAGGTAATGAAGAACCAGGCAGCAATAATACAACAGTAAAAACTGGTACTAAGGTTGTTGTTAGTAACTTAAAGTATACAGTGACAGCTGCGGGCAGTAAAAGAACGGTTAAGTTTACAGGAGTACAGAAAAAGGCAAAGAAAGTTATTGTTCCTGCATCAGTTAAGGTTTCTGGTAAAAAGTATAAAGTAACAGCTATTGCCCAAAATGCATTAAAGGGTAATAAGAAGATACAGAAGCTTACGATTGGCTCTAATATTGGGAAAATTGGCAAAAAGGCGTTTTATGGCTGTAGTAAACTTAAGAGTATTATAATTAAATCAAAGAAACTTACAGCTAAAAATACTGGAAGCAAAGCTTTTAAAGGAATAAACAGCAAAGCAACTATTAAAGTACCTAAAGGCAAGGTTAAGTCATATAAGAAGATTGTACGTGCCAAAGGTGCGGGTAAAAAAGTTAAGGTTAAAAAGAGTTAAGGTTTAGTTGTTTATGCTAAGACTAAGAACAGCAAAGCAGTTTTATATGTAATATAAAAAATGCCGCTGGTGGTAATGTCAGTGGCATTTTTAAAATTATTTCTTCAATTAGTCTTTTGAAAATA
>DKYP01000045.1:5092-11233 GCA_002499945.1 Lachnoclostridium sp. UBA7097 | reverse complement strand
TTACTAGCTTAACAATATCTCCTCCCGTTTTAAAGTATTTTCTTCTATAGTTTACAATTTAATTATTATAACACAGAAAATGGCATAAGTCGATAAATATAATTTTAAGTTTCCCCGTTTTTAATTGCAGTATTTTGCCAAAAATATTTGTTTTTATGCTATAATAAATAATTAATGGAAAAAAGGAGGGACTGTATTGGATTTATATAGAGAAAAATATATTAAACTTAAATCTGCCTATGAAAACAGCTATGAATTTGACCCTTTTTTTGATTTCAGGACAGAGCTTGAAAATTCCTCGGATAAAGAAGCAAAGTATGTGCTTGTGGATGTTTACACGCTTATGCAGCAGTACCGGAAAGCATATAATTTAATGGTGTCACTTGGTATGCCTGATAACCAGAAGACCAGAAAAAACCTTGCTGTTATTAAAGACCTTGCGCAAAAATATGGTGATTCATTTGAAAAAAAGCGGTTAAGCAGGCCGAGGCTTGATGGCAGGCTAAAGAAAATCCCAATATTTAAATACCATCCAGACCCGTTTATGACAGGTTCTTTTTATGAACTTGATAAAGCAGAAACATGCAGCTGCTGTGGCAAGCCAACGTTTATACGTTATAAAGGGCCTTTTTATTCACTGGAAGAACCAGGCTGCTTATGCCCGGATTGTATTGCAAATGGCATGGCAGCAGAAAAATTTGACGGGGAGTTCCAGGATGAATGTTCTGTAGATGAGATAGATAACCCAGAGGGATTAGAAGAATTAATACATAAAACACCTGGTTACTGTGGCTGGCAGCAAGAATACTGGAGGGCACACTGTAATGATTACTGCGCTTTTATTGGCTATGCCGGCTCACAGGAATTAAAAGAAATGGGCATTATGGAAGAAGTGCTTGATGACAGTTTATGGAATGAAACTGCCAAAGATAATATATGTAACAACATGTTTAATGGCAGCGGGATGCAGGGATATTTGTTCAGATGCCTTCATTGTGGCAGATACCTGTTATGGGCAGACTGTGATTAAAAGTTAAAAAATATCTAAAGGCCTGTGCCAGCAGGCATAAGCCTTTAGATATGTAAGTTTACAGCCCTGTTATTGTATGCTTTTTAATGCCTGTATACGTTGTCTGGTGTTCTCCTCAAATTCTTCATCAGAAAATGAAGGGTCCCTTGTCTGCTTCCAGATATCACATGGCATTTTGCCACATTTGCCACAATCCGCAAGTCCTTTCTCATTAACAGTACAGTTATAAATAGCACAAGTTGTTTCGTCTGGCAGGTAAAAAACTTTTCCTTTACATTCATTACAGCCTGTACAATTTTCACCATAAAAATGGCATGCACTACATTCTGTCCCACATATACTTAAATTTCCCATATTCTGGTTTCCCCCTGATTTATAAAATTTATAAATTAAGGCAATTATATTAATTCCTGTTATGGAAGTATTGTATATTTCCGACATTATTTCTGGCATATTCCTTCGCTTTCTGTATACCCATTGTATGGTAGCGTTTAAATTCACGCATTAAATGGGACTGGTCAGTATATCCATATCTATAAACTGCATCAAGAATATCCAGTTTTTTATTCATTAAAATTTCATTCCATAAGAACTGGTAACGGACAAGGTTTATAAGTTTCTTAGGCGTAATGCCTGTATATTCATTAAAAACCCTTTCTAACTGCCTGCTGCTTATAAAACAGCTGTCTGCAAGCCCTGCCACGCTTATTGCTCCCTTTCCAAGGATAAGGTTTCCTGCTGCATTGTCAATTATATTATTCTGCCTGGCATTTGGCATATATTTTAAAAATATTTCCTCTGCCATTACTGCCCGTTCTTCCAAAGAAGATTTAAAAAATAACTGCTGCCTTATTATTCTGTCCAGCCAGCCAAATAAAAACTGCACATCACGGAATTTATTCATTGTTTCTTTCATGGAGTCTTGTGAAAACTTGTAAGCACCCCAGGCATAAAAACGTATTGCAAATACAGAAACCAGATGCCCATTTTTAGTATTATCTTTTTCCAAAAAACTTGTATCATTTATCCCACAGAACATGCCATCAATTTTATTTTCTGTATAGTCAATATAATAAATAATATCTGCACATGTATCAGGGATAACAATATTTTCTGGTGTATCTTTCTTAAAATAAGGTTTAATGCTTCCCCAGAAACAACGTATGTATTTTGATAATTCCAAATTTTGCGGCAGAACTTCTTTATATTCTTCATTTTGCCTGAATGGTGCTGCTGTAACTGGGAAATAAAATAATTTATTCATTATAAAATTTTTTCCGTAATCCAGCTGCCACCTATCTGTGCAGGCAGGATGCCAATGGTTCTTTTTATGGCTTTCGTGCAAGTTGCAAATCAATGGTATCATATAAAGTAATTGAGCCGCCATAATTATTTATTGCAGCTTCAATATCCGCAAAAAATTCCTTTCTTATACTTTCCTCAATTGCAATATGGTCAGAATATGTCCCAAGTAATGTAACATACTCATTTGCTGAAAAAGTCCGTGTCCTGTGGAACAGGGCATATTTTATATCCATGAAGCCATATTTTGCTGCAATTCCTGCTCTTTGCACAGCTTGTTCTTTGCTATATTCTGTTAGAACTTCCTGCTTTTTGTTATAGAATGTATAATAATATCTGCCATAAAGCCTGTCTATTTCCTTAGAAAGCGGTAAATTATCTTTTGCCCTGTAAGGATGGTTTGCAAACCGTGCAAATGCACCACCACTTTTCAGCATAGAAAATACTTTTGTATATCCGGTGCTCTCTGGAATCCAATGGAATGCTGATGCAGAATAAACTAAATCATATGTATTATCTGGAAAATCCATATCCTCAAATTTATTTGTTACAATGTTGAAGTTATGGTATTCTTTAAACTTTTCTTTGCACAATTTGGAAAACCTTCCGCCATATTCAATGGCAGTCAGGTTGCACCCTGTTTTTAAAAACGGTAACGTTGCCTGTCCACCGCCAATCCCTACTTCTGCTACATAACAAGAGCTATTAAGGGTAATATAATCAAATATCATTTTATAAAGCCCGTCAGTATACCCAGGCCGGAACTTTTCATAAGCTGGGGCTACTGTATCAAATGTCCATCCCAGGTTTTTATCTGCCATCATAATATTATCCTTCCTGTAAATACTGGCCTGTTCCAATAGTAAAATTATGCACTATAGCGTTGTTTTTTACTGGTTATCCCATTTTCTTAATGGATGGGTAAAGTATCAAAGATAAACTAAAAAGATATATAACAATTCCTGCTATATACTCCCAATTAATTATAACAGGTGCATTAGTAACCACATTGGATTTCCAAAGATAAGCTATGGCTATAATTCCAAGAATTGCACCCAGGGCAATACCTGAAAACATATAGCTCCATGTCTGTATCCAGCAAATTTTACGGACACTTTTATTTGATGCCCCAAGCATACGGAGTATCTGGTATTCTTTTCTTCTTGTATATAACATTCCCCTGGCAGAATTAAGCCATCCAATACCTGCAATAATTAAAAGCATTCCAAGAACAATATGCATTGTGGTTGTCCATTGGGATACCATAAGATTTGATTGTTCCATAACATCATCATAAATACTCCATTCAAAATCTTTTCCCAGTTCTATCTGTATCTGCTGCAGTTTCTCCCGGACCAGTTCCTTATCGCCGTCTAACCATAACCCTAAGTAAGTACCAGCCAAATCTTCCATAGTGCATTCCTTGCCGCACAGATTATCCCAGTCTGCAATAACATTATATATATCACTCCATACAGTGCCTGTTTTTACAATCTCCACAAGGATAAAATCTTTTTTGCCACCTAAATAATCCGATTCTATAGTAATGGTATCCCCAAGCTTACAGCCTTTTTCATCTGCAAAAGACTTCTCCATAACAATTCTCTTTGTTTTTGGGACTTTTTCATACTGTTCCCATACTTCTGCCGATAAAGGCTGTGGAAGTGCTTCTAAATCTGATACTTTAAAATAGCCCGGTGGTTCATTATCTCTGTCATCTGGAACCATGCTAAAATCACCATAAAGCATATATCCGCTTCCCATTACAGGCTGTAAACGCTTATATAATTTTTGGACATAAGGCAAAGACATAGGCTTTGTGGCCATAAACTCCCCTCTTGCCGTTTTTCCTTCCACAGCATTATAGTTAAACCAGTTGTCATTTTCCTTCAACAGCTTAATTGATGCCTGGCCAGTATAAGAAAGTGCTGTAATAAGGGCAATAATTAGAATTATCATAAAGTTCTGCCGCAATTTTAATGCCGTTAATTTTATGCCCAGATAGCCTTCCATTCCAATAATCTTACGCAATAAAAGAAAACGGTTAGCTTTCTTGCTTTTTCTAAGTCCGGAAGAAGTTTCTTGAAATACCTGTATTGGTAATACTTTTTGCCCAGACCAGAATACCACATATATAAAGAAATTAAATAATATAAATACTGTTATTGTAATCTGCCATAATACCTTCCAGTTTAAACTAACACTGCCATCAAACAACTGTATCTTATCATTAAACCAGTTTAAAACAACACCAGAAACCAGTGCACTAAACATTGCCCCTGTAAGACACCCGCCTGCACTTATTACAGCTGACATAGAACAAAAGATAGCCTGTACCTGTTCCTGCTTTCCACCAAATGTACGGATAACAGCCATATCCATTCTGTATTTCTGCATATATTCCATAAAAATATTCACTACAAACAAGCCACTGGTTATAATTACCACCACAAAAAATACAGTAAATACCATCCTGATATTTTTCAGCATGATATTATAGCTGTCCCCTGCCTGCTGGTCTGTCACTATAAAATCTGGATTTTGTAATATGGTACGGCTGCTTAAAGTTAATCCGCCACCATGTCCTGTATAAGCAGAACTGTAGCATTGCAACAGCATATAATTAACCTGCCTGGTATCCTTATGTCCAAGCAGCTGGTGAAGCTGTGATAATTCCATAATTGCCATAGGCATCTTATAATCAGACATGGCATCTGTCTTTATTACTTCTATAATTTGAAAGTCCCTTCCACCCACTGTAAAAGTATCTCCCACAGTCTTGTTTTCCCGGTGTCCAAGGGATTCATTTATTACTATGTTATCCTCTTTTACATTTTTTGTATATTTGTACAAACTTTTGTTGGCATCATCGTCTGCCACGCCTGCCACATAGATATCTAAAAATTCTCCTGTCTGATAACCCCTGCTTGCTGTTTTTACATCTTTATCCTGCTCTAAAAGCTTGATTTCCTTATTATTAAAGGTTTCACCACCACACTTCGCCACCTGTAAATCAAATTTGCCTTTTTTTGCAGCCAGTCCTGCTTCTACTGATGCTTCCACATTTGATAATAACTGGAACATACTTATACTCAGGAAACACGCCACAAAAATGCTTAGAAAGGCAGAAAATGTAAGCGTTTTACTATTTCTTATAAAAGTCATTCCAATTCTGCATATTCTAAACATTTTCTTTTCCTTCCTTTGTACTTGCTGCCTTCTGCGACTCCCTGAATGCAGTAAGAATCCCATCCACATTTCCCTTGATGCCATTCTTAACATATTCACCATAAATGCTGCCATCCTGTAAAAACAAAATCCGGTCTGCATAACTTGCAATGGCTGGGTCATGGGTAACAAGAATGGTGCTTTGCCCTTCTTTTTCTTTCAAATCAAGAAATACCTGCATAATTTCATAAGCTGTATTACAATCAAGGTTTCCCGTCGGCTCATCAGCAAGCAAAATCTTTGGGTTGTTAATCAAAGCCCTTGCAATGGCAACCCTCTGCCGCTGCCCGCCAGAAAGGCCGGTTACTGGATTTTTTCCCTTATCTCCAAGGCCGGTTATTCCAAGAATTTCCTCTGTACGCTTGTTAATCTCTTTACTCTTTCTGCCTGCTAATACCAAAGGAAGGGACACATTCTCCTCTACTGTAAAATCCTGTATCAATTTAAAATCCTGGAAGATAAATCCAATATTTCTGCAACGGATTTTAGTTGCATCTGGTTCAACTCCATAATTTTTTTCTAATTTTCCATTTAGATAGATTTCTCCTTTATCAGCCACATCCATAGCCCCTATAATATGA
>DKYP01000045.1:0-4880 GCA_002499945.1 Lachnoclostridium sp. UBA7097 | reverse complement strand
CTGGTTGCATCAGGTTCCACTCCATACTTTTCTTCATATGTTCCATTTAAATAGATTTCCCCTTCGTCAGCTACATCCATAGCCCCTATAATATGAAGCAGTGTGCTCTTGCCAGAACCGCTGCTTCCCATAATTGCAAGTATTTCTCCCTGTTTAAGTGAAAATGAAATTCCTTTTAAAGCCTCCAAAGTTTCATTGCCATTTTTGTAAAATTTGTGAATATTCTTTATTTCAATAATGTTTGCCATATTTCTGTTCCTTTTTCCATTAACTTTTAAAAATTAACAGCGGTATTACCTGCCCGCCTTTAATGGCTCTTAATAAAACTTTTATCACCAACACTAGAATTATACATCAATTTTTTATAAATTGCCATATAAATCGGTCTGCAACAGTTTTTACAAAAATTTTACAAATATAAAATTAACTGGCTGGCCAATTTATGGTAACATATCCACATAACAAGAAAATCACATTATAGAGAGGTATCTATAACAAGAACAGAGCAGATTTAAGTTTAATATATTTTTCTTTGTAGAAATCCAATACAGTGTCTCCTATAGCAATCCAATTAATTATTGCATATAGTTATATGATATAAATCATTCAAATAAACTTTGTATAATATAAAAATCAATTCGTAACTTTATGATACGATTTGTATCAAGTAAACGCATTATTTTCTTGGATTGCTATAGTATAATAATATTGTACTCTTTCCTTAATTAATCTTCCATTGCAGGATGCACAACCGCATAAAATACAGGCAGGGCATACCACATCCCTTCTTTCACATATGGTCAGAACGAAACAGTAAGCTGCATCTTAAATTTTTCTTCACCATATACGGCATGTGGAATATCTTTCGGCATAATTAGCGTTTCACCCTCATTTAGTAAAAAGACTTCATTACCAACGGTAAAACGTCCGGTTCCTTCCAGAATTGTTACCATTGCATCCCCGCCTGCGGCATGGGTGGAGATTTCTTCCCCTTTATCAAATGAAAAAATTGTCATGCTGACCTTATCATTCTGCACAAGTGTTTTGCTGGCTACCTGGCCAGGCTGGTAATCAATCTGGTCTTTCAACTGTAATTTCTTCTGCTTTTCAATGTTTTTATACATAATGCACTTCCTCTCCTAATCATCAAGAATTTTACCATCAATGGATATGGTTATAACCTGCCACGGAATGAATTTCCCGCTTTCCTGCATGGCCTTCTTTACCGCCATCTCAAGCCCTCCGCAGCAGGGAACCTCCATACGCAGTATTGTAACACTTTGGATACCGTTATTCCTTATTATTTCCATTATCTTTTCACTATAATCAACTGAGTCAAGTTTTGGACAGCCAATCAATGTGACCTTCCCCTTCATAAAATCCTTGTGGATATCTGCATAAGTGTATGCAGTACAGTCAGCCGCAACCAGAAGTTTTGCCCCGTTAAAATAAGGGGCATCCACAGGGGCCAGTTTAATCTGGCATGGCCACTGCCCAAGCTGTGAAACTCCTGCAGATACATGGGAATGTGTACTTTCTGTCCCCGGATGCGCCATTTGGCGTACCTGCGTACCGGGACAACCTGTATGGAGGGTTTTAGTATCCTGTTCCTTAGCCTTCCTGTGTCTGGCGGCAAGAACTGCATCCCTGTTATATGCAGGCGCTTCCCGTTCCTCGAAGCTTATGGCACCAGCCGGACACTCTGGCAGGCAATCGCCCAGGCCGTCACAGTAATCCTCATGGGTAAGCACTGCTTTTCCGTCAATCATTTCAACCGCCCCTTCGTGGCAGGCCGCAGCACATGCACCACAGCCATTGCACTTGTTTTTGTCAATCTTTATAATTTTCCTGGTCATTCTACATCTCTCCTGATTTAATATTATGTTCCATCTTTTCTGCCTCATCCAAAAGTTCATGCAGGGCAGCTTCATCTATGTTATGTCCCACATACAAAAGAGCCCTGTAAAAGAAACCGCCGTCTGTGTATGGGATTCTTCCAGATTCCTGGTTATTGCAGGCATATGCTGCCAGTTTTTGGAGTTTCTCCAGTATCTGCAGCTTCACTTTGCGGATTTCATCACTGGATTCATAAATCCGTTGCATATCATAATCCGATGTATTCCCACATGGGGCCGTACAAACGGCACAGCCGGGGGCTACGGAATTTTTCTCTGAATGGATACCATCTACAATTTCCCGGAGTGCCTTATCATCATATTCCGGACAAAGCAACGGGAAAGCCAGGGCTTTTACAACCATATTATCTGTCCTGGCCGTTTTGGGATTATTGTTGCATGCACCAGCCAGCCCGATTAATGCACTTATTATTTTATCTTCTATCAAACCAAATCCTCCTTGACTTTATGTTTCTAATTATACTATAATATTCTAAAAAAATATGTGGTTATAACCACGGAAATGAGGTTTTTATTATTTTAAGTTTTATTTCCAAAACAGCCCTTTTCCGGGGATGTCCAGAGGAAGATATCCTGGATATGTCAAAATATCTGGATTTCCGGACAAACATGTATAGAAAGGGAGATGTGATTTTTGGTGCGGGAAGCATCGTAACGGATATAGGTCTCGTTCTTTCTGGAAGTGTCCGGATTGAGCATACGGACCTCTGGGGGAATAAAAGTATCCTTGGCATTACTCCCGCCAGCGGTGTATTTGCGGAATCCTACGCCTGTATACCAGATGAGCCGATGATGGTAGATGCGGTGGCTAATGAGGACTGCAATATTTTATTTATAAGCGTTCCAAAACTTTTCACGCCCTGTCCGGCCTATGGAAGCCAGAACAGGCTTATTCAAAATCTTGTTATAATCAATGCCGGAAAAAACCTGCAGCTTTCCAGGCGCAGCCTGCACACATCACCAAAAACAATACGTGGGCGGCTGTTTTCTTATTTTTCGCAACAGGTTTCTGCACAGGGAAGCAACAAAATTATAATCCCATTTGACCGCCAGCAACTGGCAGACTATCTGAACCTGGACCGCAGCGCCCTATCAAAGGAACTGGGAAAGATGAGGAATGACGGACTGATTGTATATCACAAGAATACTTTTGTTATAAAAACTGATATCAGATAGCATAGGGATACTGTACCTGGAAACCAGGCTGCAATGGTTACAATACAATATAAAAATGCCAGTCTGTACAAGGCATGCTGGCATTCTGGATTCCCTAAATATTCTGTTTCAGGCAGCTCTTAATATCATCTTCCGCATTACTAATCATACGTAAATCAAAAGTGTCCACCAGATATTGCAGCACATTCGGACTTAGAAATGCCGGCAGGACCGGTCCCAGATAAATACCTTTTATCCCCAGGCTCAGTAACGCCAGCAAGTCAGCAACCGCCTTTTGTTCATACCATGATATTATCAGTGACAGTGGCAGTCCATTTACATCAGTGCCAAAAGCATCTGCCAAAGCCGTTGCAATCCGTATGGCAGAATATACATCATTACATTGCCCGACATCCAGAAGCCTGGGCAGCCCTGCTATTTCCCCAAATTCCAGTTTATTAAATCTGTATTTTCCACATGCCAGCGTTAAAATCATGCAGTCCTTTGGAACCATCTTTGCAAACTCTGTATAATAGTTCCGTCCAGGTCTTGCCCCGTCACAGCCTCCAATTAAAAAGAAATGCCTGATTTTTCCTGCCTTTACTGCCTCCACGATTTTTTCAGCATAACTTAATGTGGCGTGATGCCCAAATCCGGTCAATATCTCCTGTGGCTCCTCATCTTCTGGATAACCGCCCAGTTTGATTGCCTGTTGGATAATTTCACTGAAATCCTTGTCCCCGTTTTCTTTTTTACCAATGTGCTTTATTCCTTCCCAGCCTACCACATTCGTGCTGTAAATCCGATCCTTATAACTTTCCCTTGGCCGCATCAGGCAGTTAGTCGTCATCAAAATACATCCCGGAATATTGTCAAACTGCTTTTGCTGGTCCTGCCATGCCCCTCCGAAATTTCCCACAAGATGAGGATATTTTTTTAATCCCTCATATCCATGGCATGGCAGCATTTCACCATGCGTATAAATATTGACTCCTTTCCCCTCTGTCTGTTCCAACAGCATTTCCAAATCCTTCAGGTCGTGGCCTGAAACAATAATAAAAGGTCCTTTCTTCATATGGATATTGACCTTGTGCGGGAACGGATTTCCATAAACCTCCGTATTTGCCTCATCCAGCTTTTTCATAACTGCAATTGCCATTTCCCCGGTACGCATGGCCATCCGTATCATTTCTTCTACTGTAAGGCTGTCATCTGTGAGGGACTCCAGTGCCTGGATATAAAAATCATCTACCTGGTCACTATAATAGCCCAGTTCCCTCGCCTGATGCCCATACGCGCTGATACCCTTTAGTCCATATAAAACCAGCTGTCTCAAAGAGCGGATATCCGGGTCTAAGGATTTATCATACATAATTCCCGCTATAGGCGCATCTTTTAACATCTCCGTTTTTGTTTCTGGAAGATTATAGGAGGCGTGGGCCGTATGGTTTTTAATCTCCCCTGCCATATTCCTTAAATCTTCTTTAATTTCCTGTGATTTTCCCAGTAATTCCACGTGTTCCTTAGCATCAAAATTAACATTTGTGAGTGTCGTGAAGAGAACATTTTCGATAAAACTTATCACGCTTTTATCTATATCCTGTCCATTCTCTATCAGTGATTTTCCATAACAGCTGATGCCTTTAATTTGAAAAATCAATAAATCCTGCAAATTGGCAATTTCCGGTGTCTTCCCGCAAACGCCGGACCTTGTGCAGCCCTTTCCATTCGCCGTCTGTTCACACTGGTAACAAAACATTTCATAACCAAGATCCATATTATTGCTCATCAGGATAACCGCATAAAATA
>DKYP01000192.1:767-2724 GCA_002499945.1 Lachnoclostridium sp. UBA7097 | reverse complement strand
TAAAAATCCATAAAAAACAATTCTATAAAATTTTATATCCTGCAAGTAGCTTTTGGGATAAAGCTCACATTGGACTCGCACCATCATCCCTGTGACCGTTTTTCTTCTGTAAGGCTCTCAAACACACCTTTATACCCTTCCTGCTCCATCAAAGGAGCGCCTTTTGCCATAAGATACAGCTTCATATAAAACCATTCCTGCCAGAGTTCCTCCAATAATGCCCTGCTGTCTGTAAGGTTGCATCTTCTTCAAACCCATTCAGCGGCATATAAAAGGCAGACAAAGGGACTCATAAGAGTCCCCTGTTGTCGTGCCTTATTTCCCAACCCCCAAATAACCAATAATTTATTTTAACGCTTATATGGGTGTTATGTGAGTTGTTAGAACTAAAAGAATGTGGTAGAATCTTGTCATGGAACAATCGTGTTACAGGGTGTACTATTCACAGCCGTTCTAAACATCATGCGGAAAGCGTTTTTAATGGTTGTGGGTTTCGAAAGTGCTCTGGGATTAAGAACGGAGGTGTAATGATGGATGCATTGATAAAAGAAGAAATTTGTACGATAGATGATATCTATGCATTGCCAGAAGGGGAGCGTGCAGAACTGATTGATGGGAAAATTTATTATATGGCTCCGCCAAATACAAAACATCAAATGCTTGTAATGGATTTATCTTATCAAATAAAAGATTATATTAAGCGCAATAGTGGTGAATGCAATGTGTTTCCTGCTCCGTTTGCTGTATTTCTTAATGAAAATGATAAAAATTATGTCGAGCCTGATATATCAGTTGTTTGCGACAAAGATAAGATTACTGATAAAGGGTGTAACGGTACTCCAGACTGGGTGATAGAAATTGTCTCACTGAGCAGCAAATCTATGGATTATTTTACAAAACTGTTTAAGTATCGTACATCTGGAGTTAGGGAGTATTGGATTGTTGATCCTATAAAACAGCGTGTTACAGTTTATTTTTTTGAAAAAGAATCTGTAGAAGAGTATTCTTTTGGAACTGATATTCCTGTAGGTATATATGAGGGATTTTTTATAAGAGTTGAATAATATAAAACCCCACTGGCATAATAACCATACTTGCCAGTGGGGTTTTATTAGGTAGTGACATAAAGCTATATCGTCTGCTCTTATTTAACCGTTGCTTTTTTGCTCAATTCTTTCAATCTTTGTAATATTACTTCCTATGACAGCCTTTGTAAGCTTCTTACTATTTGCTACAGAAACGGTATGCGTTTACTATATTTGCAATTCTTTAGTATGTTAAATCTATTTTTTTATTCCATGTATTACTTTTAGAATAGTAGTTATTGGTCACAGAGTGAACAGTAATTGATAGTGGTTAATAGTTGTATGAGCTGCTCTTTTTGTGAGATAATTATAGCATATATCTAATAAAGGATAAATAGTACAAGTTTTGTGGCACCATTTTGAAATGTTTTTGCAAAATACGTGCATTCAGTGTTGAAAATGCTACTGTTACTGGTCACGAAGTGAACAATAATGATTTATATTTGCATAGTTATTGGGTAATACAGGAGAAAATGGGAAATCATATAGTAATATGCTACGATTCAGCGCCGTTTATAAAAAAGAGAAAGAGAGGAAATGCTTATGGGACGGGTTATTAAAGAAAAGATGCTGGAAAGGTATGAGGTTTATTTAAAAAGCGGGGAAAAGAGTAAGGCGACCATTAAAAAGTATCTTTGTGATTTGAGAAAGCTTATGAATTATGCAGGGGGAAAAGAAATTGACAAGGAGCTGGTGCTTGCCTATAAGGATAAGCTTTTAACACAAGACGGCTACAAAGTCAGCAGCATTAATTCTTATCTGGCGGCTGCAAACAGCTTTTTTGAATACATGGGCTGGTCTGATTTAAGGGTAAAAACTTACCGGATGCAGCAGGAGACTTTCTGTCCGGAAAATAAATACCTGTCAAAGGA
>DKYP01000192.1:0-455 GCA_002499945.1 Lachnoclostridium sp. UBA7097 | reverse complement strand
AGGAAGAGTATTACAGGCTTGTAAGGACGGCAAAGGAAATGGGAAAAATACGGCTGGCGATGATTCTGCAGACAATCTGCGCCATGGGTATCCGTATCAGTGAGTTACAGGCTGTCACTGTAGAGGCTGTACGAAACAATTCAGTCATCATTTACAACAAAGGAAAAGTACGGAAGGTTTTTTTCCCAGATGAATTACGGAAGGAACTGCTTTATTACATTGGCAGGAATGGCATCCAGAAAGGGGTGGTTTTCTGTACTGCTTCCGGGAAGGCGGTCAACCGCAGCAATATCTGGCGTGAAATGAAATCCATATGTAAGGAAGCAGACGTTGATGCGAATAAAGTGTTCCCGCATAACCTGCGCCATTTATTTGCCACTGTTTTTTATGAAATGAAAAAAGATATTGCAAAGTTAGCGGATGTGCTTGGGCACAGCAATATTGAAACCACAAGG
>DKYP01000196.1 GCA_002499945.1 Lachnoclostridium sp. UBA7097 | reverse complement strand
ACAAGTAATTACCTGTATATCTGGCATACTGCATACCTCTACTAAGTCCAGCCATACCTGGCTGTTCCAAGCTGCTTTCTTTTCTAAATATTTTCTCATAATATTTAAAGAGCCATTAATATCTGCATTAATCCCCCTGCCTTCTTTACTTATATATAACCCCCTGTATTTCCTTTCCCCTTTGTATTCCTTGTGGCAGCATACGGTTTCCTGGTCTAAAAAAGAACACCTGCTTGTATAAGACTCTTCCTGTTCTGCCAGTGTAATCCCATGTAACCGGCACTTATATGAAAGCATTTCTTTGAATAAGCAGAAAGGTACCCCTGCAAAATTCTGGTTATTCCTTTTCCCCATTGCAATGTCTTGTTTCCATTTTTTGTTATAACCTAAAATTAGTGTATTAATATTATTGGAAACTAACTGATTCACTACACAGGTGCTTGCTTTATGTAAATAATCCCTGGTTTTGTTATTACGTTTCTTATAAACCCTTCTTATCTGGTTAGAATTATATTTCCCTTCTGGCAGCAGGCTTTTTAATTTTGCTGTCTTTTTATTTGCATACTGGTTTATGCTTTTACATGGTTTCCCGTTAATAATAAAAGGTTTTGTTACATTTGATGTAACCGTTGCTAAATTATTTACACCCAAATCAATGCTTGCATACCTTCCATTATCTTCTTTTGCTTCACACTCTTTCTGGTACCCTATAATGATTTTAAAACTATGGAAGCCAGGCACAATTTCTACATAACGGATATCCTCCCTGGCTAAACCTGTTTTTATTTCTATCCCCGTCCGGGATAATTTTACATACCCTTCCCTTACAAAAGAAAGCGCCCCTTTCTCATAATGTAATTTTTTTCTTCCTTTTACTTTGTCTGCATATTTGGGAATCCGGACTGGTTTTTCATACTTCCCCTGCTGTTTCTTTTTTAAAAGTGCAAAGAATGACTTAAAATCCTGTTCCACTAACTTCTGCACCCACTTTGACACTTTTGCTGGCAATGCCCTGTAATCTGGCTGGTCCTGGTGTGTAAACTCCTTATTCACCTGGCAGTAGCTTAAATATTCCTTTGTTTTAAAATAATGCTGCCTTACTGCATACAAAGTTGCATTATACAGATTTTTACTTAAGAAACATAAATGGTCTAATTCTTTGTAATACCTGTGTTTATAAGAAACCTGGTGGATTTCAACTTGTTCTGCCAGCATAGCACCCGCCTCCTTGCACAAAACAAGAAAAAATTATTTTTTTCTTCCCGCTTTTATAATAGTACTTTGTTAAATCTGTATCCATCACCATATAGCTGCATCACCTTTCATAGTTATATGGTATTACAATTATGAAAGAAAGTCAAGTATTTATTTCTTAAAACTCTTTAGTATCAAAATCTGTTATAAACACTTTGGAATTGCCAGTCCATTAACAATACTTTTTTGCGACAAAAAATGGGGAAATCCAAAAAGGTATTGGTAAGTTTGAAAAATATCCTTTTTTATAGTATAATTATATTAAATTTTTATATGAAACCAGGGTGTAATCAATTTGAAGACAGTTTTAGCTGGTGATGGACAGGAATGCCAGGTGTACTACACCAGATGGCATAAGGAAGGAGAAACGGGTATGGACAGATGGCTGCCAGCATTGCCACAATTTCTGGTGCTGCTGCCTTCAGCTGCATCTTGCTATTATACAATGAAGAACCAGATGAGGTACACACTGCGCAGGACAGCCGCACTTTGCCTGTCTGTGCTGCTCCCATACGCTTTTCTTTGTTCATTCCTCTGCGCCCTGCTGTGTATTGATGTAAATATAATCTTCCTGCCATCCCTCATCCTGTTCTTTTTCCCATACCGCTGTACTGTGACGGCAAGCCTGCCAAAATGCTTGGCTGTCTATGTGGGTGTCTGTGCCGTCCAGACCTTACCGGCACAGTTTTCTTACGCCTTTGACTCTTACCTGCACCCGTCATCAGGCGCAGCGGACCTCTCCGTGGAAGCAGCTTTTTTACAGCTTGGTCTTTCCTGCCTCGCTGCAGCTGCTTTCGCATGGCCTGCCTGCAGGCATTTTTTCCGGATGGTTGACTGTCTGGACATTCCAAAAATATGGTACTCCACCGTTATATTGTCCTCTGTCTTCCTAATCCTCAATATACTGGCTGTTCCCCAGTCCTACAGCACCCTCCATGCAGGGCGTATGTTTTACCTTTTCCCACTGCTTGAGGGATGCATGTTTATAACCCTTACAGCGATTTACCTTCTTTTTTACTGGGGTACAACAGTTATACTGGAACATGCAGAACTGAAGGAACAAGCCAATCTCCTTGAAATGCAGTCCCGCCAGTACCGGGTATTACAGGAGCATATGCGCCAGACCGCCAGGCTGCGCCATGACTTCCGCCATTCCGTACGCCTGCTTTCGTCACTTGCAAAGAAAGGTGATATTGAAAGTATCCGGACACACCTTGCAGGATACGAAGCCAGCCTTGCAAAGAACACACCCGCAAACTACTGCGCCAATGCCGCACTGGATGCGCTGTTTGGTTATTATTATGAGATGGCTGTTTCTGCGGGCATAGACACGGACTGGCATATTGGGTTGCCGGAACCCCTGCCTGCCACAGAACTTGATATGGTTTCCCTGTTTGGAAACCTGATGGAAAATTCCATTGATGGATGCCGCACTGTGCCAGAATGCAGGCGGTACTTTTGCCTGACCGCAGAAATACGTCATGGCAACATGCTGTATATTGCTTCCACCAACAGCTTTGACGGCAAGATACGGAAAGGCAAGGATGGCTACCGCTCCACAAAACACAGTGGAAATGGTACCGGGCTTACTGCCATTGCTGCTGTGGCAGAAAAATACAGCGGACAGGCAAAGGCTTCTAATAGTGGTACGGCGTTTTTTGTAGATGTGATACTGAAAATATAAGAAAGCCATAGCCACACCAGAACTGTCCAAATATTAAACCAGCTGGCAATTAAATATTTACTTCTATTGTATATTCCTTTAGGAATACCCCGCCTCCCTCAAGTTCATTGCCATATTCACGTTCTTTAAGGCTGCCTGCAAAGCCTTCCCTGTCACATCTGCCATACCATGGTTCTATACAGATAAACGGCGCTTTTTTGCCAGCTGGCGACCATATGCCAAGAAGCGGTGTATCAAATGAAACTGAAAGGTACTCTTTATCCTGTGCATCTTCCAGTGAAACTTTTTTAATCTGTGAAGCATCTAAAATAAGCGCATCCCTGTCAAATATGCTTTCTTTTGCTTCAAGGCGGCCGTCTTTAAGCGGGAATATCCTTGTTTCCTCCCCAAGTACGCCGTCTGCTGTAAGTGTCCCGCTTTCTACAGAACTTTCACTTGTATGCAAATTAATCTTACATCCCTCTTTAGTATTTCCAGGGCACATAAAAGCCGGGTGTGCACCAAGTGAAAAATACATTTTCTCATCTGAATCATTACATATTTTCCATATTACCCTGATTTTATTACCAGAAAGCTTATAACCAGCCCAGAATGTAAACTTAAACGGATATATCTGGCGTGTTTCCTCTGTATCTGAAATCCTTAACCATACTGTATCATTTGACTTTTCTATAAGTGTAAACAGCCTGTCCCTTGCAAAGGCATGTTGTGCTATCCCCTCATACCATACACCTTCATGCTGGTATTTCTGCCCGTTTAACTTCCCGACAAATGGGAACAGCACTGGGGAAACCCTGTTCCAGTATGCAGCATCACCACTCCACATATACTGCCTTCCATCCCTTTTGCGTATAAGGCTTACAAGTTCTGCCCCCCTGATATTAACACCTGCTTCAATTAAATCATTTTTAAGGATATAATCTATCATATTTTTACCTCCATCTGCACTTTTTCCTGTTTTTTTAATTATAACAGTAAATATAAACTTTGTCACCGGATTTTAAATTAAATTAACCTTTAATCCAATATATAACAATAAAACAGCGGATGACGTACTACCCGCTGTTTTTAAATAATTGTTTTAACCAGGCATCTGGTATCTGCACCACTGGCAGGAATTATTCTACTGTAACCTCTTTCTTTACTGTCTTTACTTTGCCATCTGCAAGTTTTATATTTACTGTTATTGTAGCTTTTCCTTTGCCTGTTGCATTTACTGTGCCATTTTTTGATACTTCTGCAACTTTGGTATTGGAAGACTTGTATGTAACCACTGCTGCCTGTTTTGCATAAGGCACTTTATTTTTAAGGCTTGTTTCTGCTTTCAGTTCCTCTGGAAGTGTTGTGTTTATTTTTATTTTGCCGCCCTTTTTAACAGATGTCTTGTTAAATTTCACTTTAGACTGCCCAAGAAGTGTTACAATGTTCTTGCCGCTTAATTCCTTATTGGTAACTACATAGTCATTGCCACTGTAACCCTCAATGCCTGTCATTCCGTTTTTAAGGACTGTCCTTGCACTGTTTGCAATTTCTTCAAGCTTTCCTGTACTACTGTTATAGCGGTAAACATAAACTTTACCACCTGCTTTTATTGCTGCATTGGCAACAGGTGCTGACGCTTTAATGCCGCCTTCTGTATTGTTTGAAGCTATGGATACAATGGCTGCATTTTCTGCATTTATTCCATTGTCTGATAAAATGCTTTCTATATTTTTCTGTCTGTTTCCGCCAGCTTCTGAAACATTCCCTGCCTTTATGCTTATATCAATATCACCCTGCATTTTTTCCAGCTCGCTTGGCGGTATTGTAACAGTATATGAACTTGCCGGGTCTTCATTAAGTATCTTTATAACAAGTTTCCTGTTCCCTTCCACAGCATTTTTTATTGCTTCTTCTTCCAGGATGGCTTTACCTAAAGATACACCATCAACCTGTGGTACAATGGCTTTAATTACCATCCTCTTGTTCTTGTTTGACTTAACATCATTTACTATGTCCCCGCCAATGCGTAATGTTATATCGCTTATCCCTGCTTCCTTAGCTTCATTAAGGAAACTTTCTGGTATTGTGCTCTGGGCAGAATAATCACTGCTAATTTCAGATTTTCCTGTATGGAATACTTCATCCACTGTTCCTGGCACTGGTTTATCCCCTGGCTTTTCAAAAACTGGTTTATCTGTACTTGCGGATACAACCCTTATATCATCATAATAGAGAGTACCTGTTACCATTGTTTCATTATTTGCAAATGCCTCTGATTCAGGGATTGCATTTACCCATAAACCAAAACCACTTATACTCTTTAATGCTTCACCGCCAAGTGGTGTATCTGTCCCGTTATTATTTTTAAATTCACTGAAAGGAAGTGTTACTAATAAAGGTGTATCTGACTTTGCATAATCATCATATAAATTTAAGTATGCTTCATAATTACTGCCGCCTGAACTAATCTGTACAACTGTTTTCTGGTTCTTTCCATCAGGTTTTACCCAGAACCTCAGTGCATTATAACTGCTCCAGTCGGCTTCCTTGGCGATTGTTGCACCTCCCCAGCCATTCTTTGTTTCATTATAGGTGAATTTTAAAGCATTGCTGCCTTCATAAAGTGGCTCTTCTACAAGTGAAATATCTACTGTACAGCCTGAATCTTTATTTGTACTCCACTTATTAACAAGCATGTTTGTGAGACCGCCATATGTTTCAAAATCATCCACCTGGTCATTTGTCATTACTTTTTCTTCAACATTAAATATTACATTTATTTCCTGTAAAAGCTGGTTATCTGCATATAAAGAGATTTTACCTTGTAATGTTTCACCTAATGCATCAAGGTTTTCTTTTGTAATTGCTGCAGAATAAGCCATGCCTGCTTCATCCCCGGATGTTTTAAGTTCTATATCCTTTCCATTGCCTGATACATGGATTGATACAGACTTGTCTGTTTCCATATTAAGCTGTGCATGTACAGTAGTTTCATTAAGGATTCTTGTCCCTGTGGCAGGTGATGTAATATAGCCATCAAGTTCTTTTGCAGAAACTTCCGGCTTATTAATACTTCCAAGCCCTGATATAATATCTTTCTGGTCTGATGCAAATATGCTTCTTTTATCATTGTAGAAACTGATAAAATTATCCGTCATTTCATGCCCGGTAAAAGTCCCGTCTTCATTTTTATTTACAACAAATGGTGTATAATATGCCCCTGAACTTGAATAATTTGACCAGAGCATAAAGTAACAGCAGTTAAATTCCTTATCTGTTACTATATCAAGTATTTCATTATACCAGTCTTTACGTCCATTGCCTGTAAGTACCAGCCCCTTATCCCCAGGATTCCTTATACCTGTTTCGGTTACTGCAAACAGTTTGTTATGTTTCTTTGCAAATGAATTTGTAAGCCTTATTGTATTTTTAAAATTCTCCTGGAATGTATAATTTGTACCATTTGTTGGGTTGTCATCATATGAGTCAAAACCTAACAGGTCAACATACCCGTCACCTGGGTAGCGTTCTTCGTATTCTGCTTCTGTAGCTGCCTCTGAACCTGGTCCGTACAGGTAAAGTAAGTTATGTACATTTTTAACATTACGCAGGTAGTCCGCTGTATATTTAAATACATTTTTATATGTATCTGCACTACAGAAAGCACTTCCCCACCAGAACCAGCTTCCTGTATTTTCATGTAATGGCCTGAAAAGTATAGTACCGTCTACTTGTGAAGCATATTCAGCAATTAAATCAAGATAAGAAGTATAAGCTTCATTAAACTTGCCGCCAGGAAGTATATTATTCATACAGTCACCTGTAAGGTTATTGCTATTTGCTTTTGAATAATCAAACCTGTCATATGCTTTTTCTATGCTGTCTGCATTTTCTTTCTTTTCTGCATATGCAAAGTTAGGCATATGTGCGGAAAGTGTCATAAGTGCACCAGCTTTAATTGATTTATTAGAAAATTCTGCTGCGGCTTTAATATTATCTGCTGTTGTTATATTATCTTTATCCATTCCAAGCCTTGCTGCTTCTTCTGGATATCTTGCAATAAACTTCTCTGCAAACCCGGCGAATAAGTCACCACAGTCAATCCCGTCAAGTGCTGATATAGAACCTGTAATATCTTCTGTATCAGAATATGTAAGCTCTGCTGTACCAGCTTTAAGCACAGTATCCTCCATATGGCCATAAATAACAGATGAAGATTTGCCAACAGCTTCCAGGTACTGGTAAAGTGCTACAGTCCCGGCATCTGCTTTATCATCTGCAAGCTTCACACTATTAGTATAATTAATATTTTCCCCGTTTACTGACAGTGCTGTATTATTACCGCTTACAGAAGTATTAGTCTGCACTTTTACAGAAGAGTTTACATACCCCTTATCTGCATCACTGGATTTAAATATCTTTATATTATCAAAATAAACAGCCCCTTTATAGTCTGTATTCCTGCCAACAATTAAGAATACAAGCCTTTTTGCTGGTACACTGTCCCCTGTAACGCCTTCTAACTTAAAAGTTACAGTTTTCTTTGTCCAGCCGTCCTCAAGGGCTTCTGAAGGCAAATCTGCATTATCTGTAACAGCTATGCAGTCATCAGTAATTATCCCTTTTTCAGTGCCATTTACATTTGCATCAGCAGAACCTTTAATTGTCAGTTCACCCGTTGTTTTAAATCCCTCTTTATAATAAAAATCAAATGAAATGCTGTCTGCACCTGCAAAATCAACATTATCAAGCTGGAACTGCTCTGTTGCGGATTCTGCCCAGCCTTCACCTGTTTTTGCAGAATAATCAATTTCTGCTTTAAGCCTTCCCTGCTCATTGCTTACTTTAATTGCATCTTTGTCGCCCCAGTCTGAAACATTCCAGTCCTGCGTACCATCTGCAAAATCCCACTCATATATTACACCATTTCCTGTTCCATCTGCGGCATGTACTAAAACACTAGCACCACCTGGCTGGAAAAGTCCTACACACATGGATAAAGCCACTGTTTCTGCAAGAACTTTCTTGCCTGTACGCCGGTTAATTCTTTTTTTGCCTTCCATACTTTATTTTACTGCCTGAAATAAGGGTACATGGCTGCACCTGGCAGTATCTCCTCTCTTTTTTATTTATGCGTTTTGTGCTATTGTATTTCCTCAACAGGCAACGCTTTTTAACCTTTTTATATAACAAATATCTATAATCTGTATATTTCCTGTTAGCTAATTTCTTACATTAAATTAACCTAATATTTATATTTTTATAAATATATTTTTGTTTAATATTAA
>DKYP01000016.1:30473-31376 GCA_002499945.1 Lachnoclostridium sp. UBA7097 | reverse complement strand
TATAACAACATATTCCTTATAATCCGGACTATCATTATTAACCTTTGGTTCACTGTTTGTATACACAGCTACAACTGGGGTTTCCCAATTATTTGCAGCCGATGCATTTGTAGTATTTTTAAATGTAAGTGCAATCCCATTATCTGTAACTTCATAACCACTTGTATGTGCTGACCAAAAAGCTGCACAATCAAGCTCCGTTTCTGCTGCTGTAGCTGTTACTCCTGCTGTTTCTTCTGCTGCTACTATTCCTGCTGGTATCACTGGTGCGATTGTGAATGCAAGGCTTGTAGCAAGTAAAGCTGCTAAAAACTTTTTCCTCATATTTCTCTCTCCTCCTTAAAATTTAAACTTTTTGTAAATTAGTTTAGTTTTTCTTTTAATAGATTACCATGCAATTCCATAAAAGTCAACAGAATATTTAAATTTTCCATGGAATATTATAACACATTGCACAAATTTATTTAAATTTTACTATATATTTCCAATGATAAAAGAACTTTATGGAACTGCTTTTGCAAGCAGCCAAAGAGTAAATCAGCTGGCAAATTCCAAATGTGCTTCCAATAGACAGCTGTTAGTTTGCAAAGGGGCCGCTGGTGCTTAAGCACCGTACTTTGGTGCTTTATGCATCCATTGCGTGCGACATCCAAGCGGGAGCGTGCTGTCTATGGAACACTTTGGAATTGCCAGCCAATAACACTTTAGCCCTTATTCCATTAATTTAATAAATATTGCATTAATAAATATTACATCCAAGCATAGCCATGCTTGTCCAATGGGCATTCAGGATTACCATCCAATATTTCTGGCATACACCATGCCCTGTATCTTACATACTACAATCTTTTCATAAGTTCTTCCCTCTGTGCCTCAAACCCTGGTTTTCCAAGAAGTGCAAAC
>DKYP01000016.1:0-30150 GCA_002499945.1 Lachnoclostridium sp. UBA7097 | reverse complement strand
AAACATATTCTTCTTATAACTTTCAACTCCAGGCTGGTTAAATGGATTAACTCCAAGTACATAACCACTGACACCACATGCAAACTCATAGAAATAGAAAAGCTGTCCAAGATAAAATTCATTCTGCTCTGGAACTTTTATTGTAAGGTTTGGCACATTACCATCTGTATGTGCAAGCTGTGTCCCCTTCATTGCACTTTTATTAATAAAGTCAAGTGTCTTTCCTGTAAGGTAGTTAAGCCCGTCAAGGTCTACAGGTTCTTCTTCAAGTGTTATATCAAATGAAGGTTTTTCCAGTTCCATAACTGTTTCAAACATTATACGGCTTCCATCCTGGATAAACTGGCCCATTGAATGAAGGTCTGTTGTAAGGTCTACGGATGCCGGGAATATTCCCTTCTGGTCTTTCCCTTCGCTCTCACCATAAAGCTGCTTCCACCACTCTGCTACATAATGGAATACTGGTTCATAGTTGCAAAGTATTTCCACGCTCTTGCCTTTGCGGAGAAGTATATTCCTTACTGCTGCATACTGGAGTGCATCATTCTCTTCAAAATTCTTATTCAGGCATACTTCACGCATTGAAGCAGCACCTTCCATAAGTTTTGAAATATCTGCACCACTTACTGCAATTGGAAGAAGCCCTACTGCTGTAAGCACAGAGAAACGTCCCCCTACATCATCAGGCACTACAAATGTTTCGTATCCTTCTTCTGTTGCAAGGCTCTTTAATGCCCCTCTTTCCTTATCTGTTGTAGCATAAATCCTCTTTGCTGCCCCTTCTTTGCCATATTTCTTTTCAAGCATCTTCTTGAAGATACGGAAAGCTACAGCTGGTTCTGTTGTTGTACCTGACTTGCTTATGACATTTACAGAAAAATCCCTGTCCCCGATTACATCAATAAGCTGTGAAAGGTATGTCCCGCTCAGGTTATTGCCACAGTAATAGATTTCTGGAGTTTTACGTACTTCTTTGCTTACACTGTTATAGAAACTGTGCCTTAAAAATTCAATTGCAGCCCTTGCGCCAAGGTAAGAACCACCAATGCCGATTACTAAAAGAACTTCTGAATCAGACTGGATTTTTTCAGCTGCTTTCTTAATACGCCCAAATTCTTCTACATCATACGCTACAGGAAGGTCAATCCAGCCAAGGAAATCATTGCCTGCACCGTTCCTGCTTAAAAGAACCTCTTTTGCATCGCTTACAATTTTCTCCATAGACTTAATCTCATCTTCTGAGATTACATTACATGCCAATGAGTACCCAAACTTCACCTGATTTGCCATAAATCCTCCATTCCGCCACCTTAACGGCAGCATTTAATAGTTTAATATCTAAGTCTATTTTATACACTTCTCCTCTTTAAATCAAGAAAGATTTTCCATATTCTTAAAAAAATTTTAAGCAGAAATTTCAAGGTTGCCAAATTTGGTAAACTGTGAAAGCCATGCAAGTTTCACCGAACCTGTAGGCCCGCTTCTCTGTTTGGCAATAATAACTTCTGCCACGCCTTTTTCCTCTGTATCAGGGTTATAATATTCATCCCTGTAAAGAAACATTACCATGTCCGCATCCTGCTCTATTGCCCCTGATTCACGCAGGTCTGACAGAAGCGGCTTTTTATCAGGACGCTGTTCTACAGCACGTGAAAGCTGCGAGAGTGCTATAACAGGTATATCCAGTTCCCTTGCCATTATTTTAAGTGCACGTGATATATCTGATATCTCCTGCTGCCTGTTTTCACCCCTTCTCCTGCCTGAGCCTGACATAAGCTGCAGGTAATCTATTATTACAAGGTCAAGCCCTTTCTCAATCTTTAGCCGGCGGCATTTTGAACGCAGTTCCTGGGCGGTTATTCCTGATGTATCATCTATTACAAGGTTTGAATTGCCGATTTTGCGCACACTCCCTACAAGCTTGTCCCAGTCCTCATCTTCCAGGTCACCAGTCCTTATTTTCTGTGAATCAACATGTGAGTTCATTGAAAGCATACGTTTTATAAGCTGTTCCTTGCTCATCTCAAGGCTGAATATTGCTATGGTGCTTTTGCTGTGGAGTGCCATATATTCTGCAATATTCAGTACAAATGCTGTCTTTCCCATGGCAGGCCTTGCTGCAATAAGTATAAGGTCTGACTTCTGTAAGCCTGCTGTTTTATAATCAAGGTCACGGAAACCGGTTTCAAGCCCTGTAATATGCCCCTTCTGTTTTGCTGCTTTCTCAATGCTGTCAAGGGTTCTTAATACTATATCACGTATTGGCTCAAACCCGCTCCCGCCACGTTTCTGTAATACATCAAATATGCTTTTTTCTGTTTCATCAAGTATATCGCTGGCTGGCTGCCTGTCCATATAGCAGGTATTGCTTATATGTTCTGTTACCTGTATAAGACGCCTTAAAACAGCCTTGTCATGTACTATGCTGGCATAATGCCTTATACTGGCAGATGTTGGTACACTTCCTATAAGCCCGCCTATAAACTCAACACTTGTAAGTTCTGGTGGCACTTCCTTTTCCCGGAGCTTTTCCTGGAGTGTAACAAGGTCTGCACCAATCCCTGATTTATACATTTCTGCAAGCGCATTAAATATTATACCATATTGCCCCTGGTAAAAATCTTCTGGTGACAGCATTTCCAAGGCTGCCATAATAGCATCAGAATCCATAATCATAGAGCCGATAACTGCACGTTCTGCTTCTATATTATGGGGCGGTATCCTTTTTATAACTTCATCCTGCATACTTATGCTTCCTTAACTACCACACTTAACTCCCCTGTAACCTTTGGATGCAGCTTTATTGTAAGGTTATAAGTCCCCGGGCTTTTTACAGGGACATCAAGTGCCATTTTCTTTTTATCAATATCATAGCCAAGCTGTTCTTTTATGGCAGCTGAAATCTCTTTTGTTGAAACAGAGCCAAAACTTCTGCCGCCTGAACCTGTTTTTATTGACAAAGTTACTGACTTATCTTTTAATTCTTCTGCGAATGCCCTTGCCTCATCAAGCTTTTCTTTGGCAATCTTTTCCTCATGCTGTTTCTGGAGTTTCAATTCATTAAGGTTCTTTGTTGTTGCTTCCCTTCCAAGGTTTTTCTTGAAAATATAGTTCCGTGCATAGCCGTCACTTACTTTTACAATTTCACCTTTCTTGCCCAGTGATTTAACATCCTCTAGTAAAATTACTTCCATACTATATTTCTCCTTCCTCAATCATATTGTCAATCTGTTTTCTTATAATGTCTTTTGCTTCTTCAACGCTTGTATCCTTAAGCTGTGCACCTGCCATATTAATATGCCCGCCGCCGCCTATTCTTTCCATCATAAGCTGGACATTTACTTCATCTATTGAACGTGCACTTATATAAACTTTGCCATTATATTTAGTAAGTACAAAAGATGCTTTCACCCCGTTAATATCAAGAAGTGAATTGGCAATTTTAGATGCAACAACGGTAGGGGATTCAACCCCCTCTGACTGGCTCTGTGCTATTGCAAATACACCTTTGTAAAGTTCCGTATCCTGTATTGCGGCAGCACGTATCTTATATTCCCCTAAATCTTCACGGAAAACTTTCCTTACCCTTATAGAGTCCGCACCGCTTCTTCTGAGATAAGCCATTGCTTCAAATGTCCTTACCCCCGTCCTGTTGGAGAAATAATTGGTATCAATCATAATACCTGCATACATGGCTTCTGCTTCTGCTGGCCTTAATTTAGTCCCGTTCCCAATATACTGTAAAATTTCTGCAACCATTTCACAGGCAGAAGAAGCGTAAGGTTCAATATAAAATAATACAGCTTTATCAATAGCATCACCTGCCTGGCGGTGGTGGTCTATTACAACAACTGTCTGTGCCATTTCAATAAGGGCAGGGCACTCTGTATAACTACCCCTGTTCACGTCAACAATAACAAGTACAGTGCTTTCATCAACCAGGTCCATTGCCATCTGGCCATTTACTATCATATCTTCTTCATACTCTTTTGTATGGAACCGTTCCTTAATTGCCTTTACTGACGCATCAGTATCACCAAGCACAATATTGGCTTTCCTGTTAAGCGCACGTGCAATGCGGTAAATTCCCACAGAAGCGCCAAATGAGTCAACATCACCTATGGAATGGCCCATTACAACAACACGTTCCTTGCCTTCAATTAACTCTTTAAGTGCATGTGCCTTTACACGGGCTTTTACACGTGTATTCCTCTCAACCTGCACACTCTTGCCGCCAAAGAAAAATTCCTGCCCGTTGCTCTTAATAACCGCCTGGTCGCCGCCACGCCCAAGCGCAAGGTCAATAGCTGCCCTTGCAAGGTCATAACGTTCAGCAAATGTTTCTTTCCCTGTCCCTATCCCTATGCTTATGGTTGCCACCTGCCCATTGCCAATGTTTATATTCCTGATTTCCTCCAGTATTGAAAACCTGTTTGCTTTCAGTTCTGCAAGGTAATGCTGCTTAAACACAAAGAAAATCTTATCTTTTTCAATCTTTTTGGAAATAGCATCTATGCCTTGCATATATTTATTTATCTTTCTGTCAATAAGGGCTGTCATAAGTGCCTGGCGCACATCATCTATACTGTCAATAAATTCATCATAATTATCAATATATAAAAGCCCTGCTACAAGGTTTTCTTCTTCCCTCTTCTGCTCAAGCTCCATCATATCTGTTTCATCATACAGGAAAATGGAAATAATTGTATTATAGTCAATAAGCTGGTTTATATCACTATTTTCATCAATCTTTCCTATATCTTCTGAAATAACGAGGCGCATATCAGCCCTGTAATACTTATCTTTAAATTTAACATGCTCCACCTTTAAATCATAATCATGCGGAAGCTTTTCTGTTGTTATCTCCGGGAAAATATTGCTTATATTGCGCCTTGCTGCCTTTTTATTTACAATTACCTTAATAAACTCCTCATTGCCCCACAAAAGATGGCCGTCCTCATTTAAAATGGCATACGGGACTGTCAGGTTTTCAACTATCTCCATCTGCAGCTGCCCGTAATTAACCGCAAATTCAACCAGTTCCTTCTGCAGACGCCTTCTGCTTGTTAAAATAATTACAGCACAGGCCATTATATATACAGCAAAATAAAAAAGCCCTATAATCCCTGCTTTTATGTTATACATAAATAATTGTATATCCATTATAGCAAATAAGATACTAAACACTGCAGGCCATCTTAAAAGTAATCTTAAAACACCCTTAAGCTTGACTTTATGTTTCATATATATACCCCTTCTTTATCAATTCTGGATGCCTTTCCCAAAATTGATAAAGCATTAATAAACAGTTTGAAAAGAACTTTCAAACTTATCCTCATTCTTTCTTTATGCAATGCAAGCATTAACTATAAAATTATACCATTATTATACTGTATAGTCAAACTTGTGTTTCACCCTTCCCAGCGTCCTGACGCCCCGCATGGCAGTACCAGCCCGTTAGAAGTTACAGGCAGCCCGATTTCCTGTGAATCTGCCCTTCCACCGTATTTTGGCACTACTTCAAGGTTTAACATATAAGACAAAACAGCTGGCTGCAATCCTGTCGTATAAGAATTAATTAACACAAACAATGGCTGGTCTGGCAGTAAATTGACACAAAGCTTCAAAAAATCATGTATTTTCTCCTCAATCTTCCATACTTCACCCTTTGGGCCACGCCCATATGAAGGGGGGTCCATAATAATTGCGTCATACTTCTTTCCACGCCGTATTTCACGTTCCACAAACTTCACACAATCATCAACAATCCACCTTACAGGCGCATCTGCAAGCCCTGAAGCTGCCAGGTTCTCCTTAGCCCATGACACCATCCCTTTTGAGGCATCCACATGTGTAACACTTGCCCCTGCTGCCGCTGCCGCAAGAGTTGCACCCCCTGTATATGCGAAAAGGTTAAGCACCTTGATACCCCGGCCTGAATTTCTTATTTTATTACCTGCCCACTCCCAGTTGGCTGCCTGTTCCGGGAAAAGCCCTGTATGCTTGAATTTAAAGGGCTGCAAGTTAAACCGGAAGTCTTTATACCCTATCTGCCATACACCTGGCATATTAAAAAACTCCCAGCTGCCGCCTCCCTTGCTGCTCCGGTGGTAATGCCCGTCTGGTTTTCTCCACCCTGCTGCCTTTTTCTTTGTATTCCATATAACCTGCGGGTCCGGGCGTATAAGTATATAATCCCCCCATCTCTCTAACTTCTCCCCACAAGATGTATCTATAACCTCATAATCCTTCCATCCATCAGCAATCCACATTTTATACTATTATCCTCCATAATCCTTTGTAACCTTTTGTAACATTATGCACAGGCTGGTTATTAAATTTATACTCAACGCCGGTGAAACCGGCAGTTGAGTATTGCGCCGGCCGCAGCCGCAAAGCGGCATAATTCCTTATGCGGCCGTGCGCATCCGATTATACTGCACGGTAAATCTTTCTAGCGTGCAGTATAATTCCATGTTACAGGATTTTGCCCGTAATTACAAGAGCCTGCCAGAAGTTTATAAAAAATGCCAGCCAGTTTAAATAAATGTAATACTTGCAAAATACTATTTTTACAATTATATGCTTGACATTTGAAACAAAAAGTTTTACTATAAATAATAGTTGTGGCGGTTCAATATATTTTATTCCATATTTTAAAAAGGAGGATTTTATGGGAATTTTAACACGTTTTAAAGATATTATGGCATCAAATATTAATGCGCTTCTTGATAAAGCAGAAGACCCTGAAAAAATGATTGACCAGTGCCTTCGCAATTTAAACAGTGACCTTGGCAAGGTCAAATCTGAAACTGCTGCCATTATGGCAGATGAACAGCGTGCCAAAAGAAAGCTCGATGAATGTACAGATGAAATTAATAAGATACAGAATTATGCTGCCAAAGCTGTTTCTGCCGGCAATGACAATGATGCAAGGCTCTTTCTTGAGAAAAAGCAGGACCTTGTTGCCAAACAGGCTGAATTACAGCAGGTTTATAATACTGCACATGCTAATTCAGAAAATATGCGTGCAATGAATGATAAGCTTGTTAAAGATATAGCAAAGCTTGAAGAAAGACGTAACACAATTAAGGCAAAGATGAATATTGCACGTACACAGGAGCATATTAATGAAATGGTATCAAGCCATGATGGTGCTAACAGTTCCATAAGTGCTTTTGAACGCATGGAGGAAAAGGCAGGCCAGATGCTTGACAGGGCTAATGCTATGGCAGAGCTGAATAATGCAGGCCATGACACAATAGATGACCTTAAAGCAAAATATGACAGTGAACCTGGTGTTAATTCTGGTGTGGAAGATGAACTTGCTGCTTTAAAGGCAAGTCTTGGCAAATAGCCGGGTACCCGCCGTGAAAGGAAATATATGGTAATCCAGTATAAATGCCCTGACTGTGGCGCAGATATGGTTTTTAACAGCCAGACGGGAAAGCTGTACTGTGACAGCTGCGGGCATAGTGAAGAAATAGAAAATTATAATACAGGGGACTTCCAGGAATTTGAAGAACATTTCCACTCCTCTACATTTGAAGGTGATGAGGTAAACCAGTACCAGTGTAATAACTGTGGTGCTATACTCCTTACAGATAAAGATACCACAGCTACTACATGCAGTTTCTGTGGTTCACCTGTTATACTTGGCGACAGGTTATCCGGTGCCCTTGCCCCGTCTAAAGTTATCCCCTTCAGTATATCAAAGAGTGAAGCAGAAGCAGCATTTAAAAAATGGTGCCACCACGGGCTTTTAATGCCAAAGGATTTTAAACAGGCTGACAGGATTAAAAGCCTTGCAGGAATGTATGTACCATTCTGGCTTTATGATTTACAGGGGCAGGGCGAAGCCATTGCACACTGCACACGTATACATACCCATGATGAAGGGGATACCATTGTTACTAAAACAAACCACTTTGATGTATACCGCAAGGTTGATTTAAGATACAATAATGTTCCTGCTGATGCCTCTGAAAAAATGCCTGACGACCTTATGGATAAGCTTGAACCTTTTGATTACAACAATATGAAAGATTTCAACACACCATACCTTGCAGGCTTTGTATCAGAAAAATATAACTACACCGACCGGGAAATGTTCCCACGTGTACAGCAGCGTGTCACACGTTATATAGATGATTATATTTCAGAAAGCATAAAAGGCTATTCCACTAAAAATATAATAAACCGTGACTACCATGCAAAGCAGATAAATGCAGAATATGCCCTTTTCCCTGTATGGATGGTTTATTATGACTATGGCCACTCTGAATATACCTTTGCAATGAACGGCCAGACTGGCAAGATAGCGGGCAAACCGCCATTAAGTGCTGCCAAAGCTGTAAGCGGCGCTGCCGGGATAACACTGTTTTTGTTTATTATATGCCGGATAATTACTGTTCTTATGGGAGGGCCTTTATTATGGTAACTTATAGCAGACACTGTAAATACAGGATAAAATATATCCTGGTATTTTTTATGGCTTTTATCCCGTTTCTTTCAGTATACAGGACGGCAGGTGCAGAAACCATTATACAGGATGATGCAGGGATTATATCTGAAAGCGAAGAAAAAGAACTTAACAATTTATGTAATAAAATCTTTAAAGAATATAATACATCTGTCTATATATGGACTGACAGTGATATCAGTGGAAGTGATGATTTTGGCTATATGATGGAACAGTTTGTTGCCGCAAAGCCAGATAAAAATGTTATAATATTAATGATTGGAATGCACCCTGGCGGCCGTATATATGAAGTGCAGGGATATGGTACTGCACAGGAAATGGTAAATAATAAAAGATGCAGTAAAATATTAGATGATATGTATGATGATATGGCTGATGGTAACTATTATTCTGCAATACAAACTTTCTGCAACAAGTCATATACATATATGGGAAAGCCGCCAAAGCTTGACAGCATAATATTTTCACCTCTTTTCCAGCTGGTTATATGCCTTATTGCAGGTATTGTACCTGTTGCAATAATTGCATATAATTCTGGCGGACGTACAACAACAGGCAGCCATACATACCTTGACAGGAATAATTCAAGAATAATAGGAAGTTTTGACAGATATACACATACAACTGTTAAACGTACACACAAACCACAAAATAACAGCAGCCATGGCGGTGGCGGCGGCGGAAGCCACAGCAGCGGGGGCGGAAGAAGTTTTTAAAATTACTTATTATAGTATAATACAGGAGGTTATTTATGGGATTTTTTTCAGGACAGTTTTCAAATGTAGTTGAATGGGAAGAATGGCGTGACGATATGATTTTCTGGAAATGGTCTAACCGTGAAATTAAAAAAGGCTCAAAGCTTATTATTAAGCCCGGGCAGGATGCTATATTCCTTTATAATGGCAAGATTGAGGGAATTTTTAAAGATGATGGCGAATATGATATTGAATCACAGATTATACCATTCCTTTCAACATTAAAAGGATTTAAATTTGGATTTAACAGCGGTATGCGTGCAGAAGTCCTTTTTGTGAACACTAAAGAATTTTTAATAAAATGGGGTACCAAAGCACCGGTAAATATCCCTGCACCAGGTATGCCTGGCGGGCTTCCTGTACGCGCTAATGGTACACTGGCATTTAAGGTTAATGACTATATGGCACTTATAGATAAAATAGCAGGCGTTAAGCAGCAGTACAATGTTGAAGATGTCAAACTGCGCATAACCTCAGTTATTGACCAGCTTCTTATGAAATGGATTACTAAAGAAGGCAAAGACATGTTTAACTTGCAAGCCAATGCCTTTGATATTGCAAATGGAATTAAGGACGACCTTGACATGCAGGTTATACGGGACGGGATAACAATAACAAACCTGCAGGTTATGAGTTTTAACTATCCTTCAGAAATACAGGATATGATTAATAAAAACGCTGCACAAAGCATGGTCGGTGATATAGGAAGATACCAGCAGGTATCCATGACAGATGCAATGGCATCTGGAAATTTAAAAGGCGGAAGCACGGCTGGCGATATGGCTGGCATGATGATGGGAATGCAGATGGCAGGCCAGATGGTAAACCAGATGAACCAGAACACAGGAAACGGGCAGCCTGGTTCACAAATGGCAGGCGCAGGCATACCTAATTTCTGCCCGGACTGCGGACAGAAAACATCAGGAGGCAAATTCTGCCAAAACTGCGGGCGTAAACTTATATAACCCTTGTTTATGCAATATAATAAAAACACTAAAACTTCATTAAAACCAGGAATATAAATGGAGTTTTAGTGTTTTTTTAACTATAAAGCCAGTAAATATGCCTGTGGTTACGTTTTCACGATTTTGCATTTTCTATTAAAAATCCCTCTTTTTACCCTGTTTTTATTATTTTCCATTATGCCATTACCTGCCATAATCCAGATATATCCTGTTTCTGTTATAAAACCCCTGAATACGTTTTCAGCAATTTTCATTGAAAATATACTAATTGCAAAATATAATACAATCCATGAAGAGCGAAGGGAGAAACACTATATGGCATCCGGAAAAAATAAAGATAATTATATTATAAATGTTGAACATCTGAATAAACATTTTCTGGTAGATAAAAAACCAGTACAGGTTCTTAGTGATATTAACTTACACATTAAAAAAGGTGAATTTATAACTATTGTAGGACACAGCGGATGTGGCAAAAGTACATTGCTTAAAATTATGTGCGGGCTTGTAGATTATGAAGACGGAATAGTTGAAAGAAATGGCCACGCAGTAGCCGGCCCTGGCCCGAAATGTGGCATGGTTTTCCAGGACCACAGGCTGCTTCCGTGGTTAAAAATAAAAGATAATATTGGCTTTGGTTTAAAAAAGCTTTCTAAAGAAGAGCGTGAGGCAAATGTCAAAAAACATCTTGAACTTGTAGGGTTGTCCGGCTTTGAAAACAGCTATCCCTCACAGTTATCCGGGGGAATGTCACAAAGGGCAGCTATTGCAAGGGGGCTTGCCAATAACCCGACAATCCTGCTTCTTGATGAACCTTTTGGCGCACTTGATGCACTTACAAGAATACAGATGCAGAAAGAAATCCTACGCATACAGCAGGAAGAAAAAACCACAATGGTTATGGTTACGCATGATATTGATGAAGCAATTTATCTTGGAAACCGCATTGTTGTAATGTCAGCAAGGCCTGGCAGGATTATGGAAATTATTAAGGTAAACCCTGTTGATGGAAAGAAACGTGGAAGTGCCGGGTTTGCTGCATATAAAAAGCGCATATATGACTATTTCTTTGAAAACAGCAATGAGGAAGATGAAGCCAAAGATATTTTGTAAAATATGCAGTCACAAACATTGCTTTATGCGCAAAAAGCAGCGCAGAAATGAGGTAAAACATGAGTAAAGGAAAAAAATTTATATATGGGTTAATTCTCCCTGTTATTATAGTTATTTCATGGTATTTGTATACTACATTTTCAAATGTGCCAAACAGCCTCCTGCCTAAAATACAAAATGTTTTTATGGCATTTAATGAAATGGTATCACAAGGGCAGCTGCAAAATGACCTTGCTGTCAGCTTTTTAAGGGTTGTTAAAGGATTTCTTGTATCAGGGGTTATAGGAATACTGCTTGGTGCCATGATGGGAATGAGCCAGAAAATAAGCGCAATGCTTCTGCCAACTATTACAGCAATCCGCCAGATTCCTGTAATTGCATGGATTCCCCTTATCATCTTATGGGCAGGTATTGGTGAAGGCTCAAAAGTTGTTATTATTGTAATTGCTGCTTCTTTTCCTGTACTTGTAAATACATTAAGCGGATTCACAAGCACACCAGCAGGATATATTGAAGTTGCCAGGTTATATAACCTTAACAGATGGCAGACATTTTTAAAAGTATATTTGCCACACGCCCTTCCACAGATGTTAGTCGGGCTGAAACTCGGACTTAGTGTTTCATGGATGGCACTTGTTGCATCAGAACTTATTGCAGCATCTTCAGGTATAGGCTACCGCATGAATGATGCCAGAAGCCTTATGCGTTCAGACAAAGTTATTGTATGTATGGTTGTTATCGGGCTTGCAGGAATTATTATGGATAAAGTTATTTCTATTATTTTTGAAACAATAACACCTTGGGAAAAAATTGCAAAAAGCGAAGGAAAATAAAACTTATTTAATTTAATGGAGGAAAACATTATGTTTAAAATTAAGAATTTAAAAATTAATAATTTAAAGAAAATATTAGTACCAGCATTAGTGCTTACATTATCATTAGCACTCCAGGGCTGCGGAAACAGTGCAAATGCAAATAATAATGGAAGCAGTGCTAAAGATACACAGGAATTAAAAACAGTTAAAATTGCAACCCCGGGGCAGGGTGGTGTCCTTATTGAAAATGCTTTGTTAGCACAGAGCCTCGGATATATTGATGAAGAATTAAAAGCTGCTGGTTACAAGGCTGAATATATGGGATTTGCACAGGCTGGCCCTGCTATAAATGAAGCATTTGCAGCAGATGAAGTTGATTTTGCTGTATATAATGAACTGCCTGCAATAATGGCTAAAAGCAACGGAATTGATATTAAAATTATTGCAACTGCAACACAGGATTATAATTATGCAATTATTGCAAATAAAGACAGTGGTATTACAAGTGCCAAAGACCTTGCTGGTAAAAAAGTAATTGCAACAACTGGTACAATCCTTTATAAATATTTTGCTGATATATGCAAAGAAAACAATATTGATATGTCATCAGTTGAACTTGTAAATGCGCAGGCAGATGCTAATTCTGTACTGGCATCAGGACAGGCAGATGCTTATGTAACTGCTTATAGTGCTGCATTACAACTTGAAGAAGCAGGCACAGGCTCTATTATTACAGATACTACTAGCAATGAAGATGAAAGAACAGGTATTGTGCTTGCTGCAAAACAGGACACATTATCTTCAGACCCGGATGCCGCTGTTGCATTAATAAAAGCATTCAAAAAGGCAGCAGATTTTGCAAAAGAAAACCCGGACCAGGTGTATGGATATTTAAAAACTGATAATTATACAGAAGACCTTTTAAAGAAAATTTACTCATACGACACATCATTTTCCTATTTTGAACCATCTTTTTCAGATATATATAAAAGCCATGTTGAAAACCAGTATGAATTTGCAAAAGAAAATAAACTTATTGGCAGCGATGTTGATTTAAATTCTTTACTTGATGACACATACTTAAACCAGGCACTTAAATAAAAAATAAAAGGGGAAAATTTTATTATGGCTTATATTTATAATGCAGATGAAAAAGACGCAACAAAGATAACACATAATTATAATACAAAACTTTTAGAGAACCGTGATAAGGAATTATATAAAACTGAATGTGAAGATGTAGAAAATGCTAAAGCGCATCTGGTACTGGAACTTAAAGGCCAGAATATTTATGATAATGACGGGAATATTATTTATGACCCTGTTAAATATCCCCGTCCAGAATTTGAGGGTTTTCCTGATACGGTAAACCCTTATCTCTGGCAGATAAATAAAGATAATACATTTGCAGGCATCTTAAAAATGGCAGACGGTTATTACGTTGCATCTGGAATAGATATTGCAATGATTGGATTTATTAAATCAGATAATGGCTGGATTATTATAGACTGCGGAAATTATATTGAAAGTGCGCAGGTTGCTTTAAAACTTGCTGAAAAAGCCGCCGGTGAAAATATACATAATAATATAAAAGCAGTAATTTACAGCCATTCACACCTTGACCATTATGGTGGTGCTGGTGCATTTATAACACAGGAACAGACAGGGGATATTAAAGATGGCAAAATCCCTGTAATTGCACCAGGAGGCTATGAACAGTCACTTGTAGATGATAACCTTTATGCAGGTATTGCAATGGCACGCCGTTTACAGTACCAGGGCGGAATGTTTTTAAAACGTGGCACTAAAGGTTCTGCTGGTGCAGGCCTGCACCACCCTCTTGGAATACGTGGCAGGATGTCCATGATACTTCCTACATGGCAGGTTGAAAAAGAAGAAACTATAACTATTGATGGTGTTACCCTTACTTTTATACCATCACCTGACACAGAAACAAGGGCGCATATGTGTATTTACAGTAATACCCATAAAGTCCTGTACCTTGGTGATAATGCAATGGGTACACTGCATAATACATATACTCCCCGTGGCGCAAGGGTAAGAGATGCAAGTTTCTGGGGCGGGCTTTTTTATTCCCTTTATGTAAAATATGGTGAAGAAGTACAGGCTATATACCAGGGACATGGCGTTGCACATTTTAAAATGGATAAACGCCCTGGCAACCTTAAAAGTTTCCTGCTTGACAATGCCGCAGCATATAAATTTCCAAGCGACCAGGCACTTCTGCTTGCCAATAAAGGAGTTAAGCTAAATGAAGCCGGGAATGAACTTGTAATCCCTGATTCCATAAGTAAAACATGGTATACAAGGGACCACTATGGCAATTATTCTTTTAATGCCCGTGGTGCAATACAGCGTTATCTTGGTTTTTATGACGGGAACCCTGTAAACCTGCTGCCACTTCCTGAGAAAAAACTGGCAGCAAAGTTAATTGAATATATGGGTTCTGAAGATTTAATCATGGAAAAAGCAGAAAAAGATTATGAAAAAGGCGAATACCAGTGGGTAGCAACAATTACAAACCATCTTGTATTTAATAATCCTAAAAATATGAAAGCACGTTATTTATGTGCAGATGCACTTGAACAGCTTGGCTACCAGGCAATTACAGGATTATGGAGAAATATGTATTTATGCGGGGCATATGAACTGCGCCACCCTGGTGCTGCATCAAAGCATAATATACACTATATGGATAATAAAGATGTTATGCCATATGTTTCTGCATCATTAATACTTGATTACCTTGGAATTAATTATGATGGTTTAAAAGCAGTTAATATAGAGAAAAAATTTATAATATCTGTTAAAGACAGTGGTGAGATGTATCTTGTGCATCTTTATAAAGGTACTGTGTTCCATACACAAATTAATGACAGCCAGAAACCTGGCGGCGTTCCTGTTCTTACATTGTCCAAAACAGAACTTTATGAGCTTGCAACTAAAACATATAATGAAGATACTTCTTCTGGCTTTAATGAAGATGCCAGGGAAATTATTTCAATTCTTAAAGAATATGTTACAGATACAAGCCAGTATAAAGGGTTTAATATTATAGAACCATTATAATTATAAAAAGGGCGGGTATTTACAATCCGCCCTGCTGCTTTGGTAATAACTAAAAATTAACGGAGGGTTAAAATGAGAAAACAGACATTTACTGGCACACCTGGACGTACTATGGCAGAAACCAGGTATAAATACAATATCACAGACAATAATCCCAAAAATGCACCAAATGTAATATATATACTTCTTGATGATATGGGATTTGCACAGCTTGGCTGTTATGGCTCAAATATTGAAACACCTAATATTGACCGTCTTGCCAATGAGGGGCTCAGGTACAATAATTTCCATACTACAGCTGTATGCTCTGCCACAAGGACTTCCCTGCTCTGTGGTGCTAACCACCATACCGCTGGCTGCGCAAGCCTTATTGAAATGAAAACGGGCTGTGACAACAATATGGACGGGCATATTAAGCCTGAATATGCTACTATTGCAGAAATATTAAAAGAATACGGGTATGCCACATTCTGTACTGGCAAATGGCATCTTTCAGCTGACCAGTGTGCGGCAGGCCCTATAGACTGCTGGCCACTTCAAAAAGGATTTGACCGCTATTACGGTTTCCTGCAGGGTGAAAATGACCAGTACCATCCACATTTAATACGTGATAATACTAAAGCGCCACAGCCAAAAACTGTAGAAGAAGGATACCATTTTTCAGAAGATATTGTGGACAATGCTATTGATTACTTATTTGAACACAATATGAATTTTCCTGAAAAGCCATTCTTTTTATATCTTCCATTTGGCGCAATGCATACCCCGCACCATGCCCCAAAAGAATATATAGAACGTTACAAAGGCAAATTTGATGCTGGCTGGGATATTACCAGGCAACAATGGTTTGAGAACCAGAAAAGACTTGGCGTTATCCCACCAGACGCAGAGCTTACTGAAAAGAACCAGTATATACGTGACTGGGACAGCTGCACAGATAAAGAAAAAGCTGTATATGCACGGGAAATGGAAGCATTTGCAGGAATGCTTACACATACAGATGCGCAGATTGGAAGACTGGTTAATTACCTGGAAGAAAGCGGGCAGCTTGATAATACAGTAATTGTATTCCTGTCAGATAACGGCGCAAGTGCAGAGGGCGGAATTGACGGAAGATTTAATGCAATGAGGGGACAGGACGTAACTGTACGTTCTGAAGGCGAAATTGATTACGCCTATGAACATTTAGATGAAATTGGCACAGAACTTTCATTTAACCACTATGCAACAGGGTGGGCAAATTGCGGGAACACACCTTTCCAGTGGTATAAAATCTGGGCGCATGAAGGAGGCATTAAAGACCCTCTTATTATCCGCTACCCTGCTGCAATAAAAGATGCTGGTGCTGTACGCAGCCAGTACCACCATGTATCAGATATTACACCTACAATACTTGATATTATAGGCGTAGATAAACCAGATACTATCAAGGGAGTACCACAAAGACCTTTTACTGGCATTAGCATGAAATATACATTTGAAAATGCAGATGCACCAAGTGAAAAATATATACAATATTATGAAGTACATGGCAACAGGGGCATATACAAAGATGGCTGGAAAGCTGTTGTAAACCACTGTTTTACAGAAAACTATGCCGAGGACGAATGGGAACTTTACCATGTAGAAAAAGATTATTCAGAAAAATATAATGTTGCCAGCCAGTACCCGGAAAAATTACAGGAATTAAAAGAAGACTTTATGCATGAAGCTGGAAGATATGGTGTATTCCCAATGCTGCGTTTCCCAATGCATGGAAAACCAGAGAATTTAAGCCGCCAGTATTCAGACCACATACAGATGCCGGAAAAAATTATAGAATTTAAAAATGTTATTAAAGCAGTTGACATTGTGATGGCACGTAATATACAGTCACATTCTGCAAGCCATATAGTAACAGCAGAAATTTACAGGGATTCAACAGATAATGAGGGTGTATTATACAGCAACGGGCAGCGTTTCGGAGGAATTTCATTCTATATACAGGACAACCGCCTTAAATATGTTTATAATGCTAATATGGCAGCTTATTATACAATAGAATCAGATATAGAACTTCCTGCCGGGAATTTAAAGGTTTCATACAGCTTTTTAAGGAGCAGCAAACCAGGCGGCGGCGCAGAAGTTACACTTTATATTAATGACAAGCCTGCTGGAAAAGTGCATGTAAAAACACTTGCATATATGATTGGTTTTGCTTCAACAATTAAAGGAAACCATTATACACCTGTTACACCAGGATACAGCCTTCCATTTGACTTTAATGGCAGGCTTGACAAGCTTGTACTGCACCAGTTTGCAACAAATGTAAGCCCTGAAGAAGAACTTGCAAAAATAATGTCCATAGAATAAACTTTTAACTGGATTTGACTAAAAATAATAAAACCATTAAACTGTATAATATTAAACCAGGGAAAATGAAGGGATTTTTATGCCAGCAGCAAGTATTTTAATTAAACCAGCATCTTCTAATTGTAATATTAACTGCAAGTATTGTTTTTATAAATGTTTAAGCAGCCGCCGTGAAGAATATACTAAGGGGTTTATGCAGGAGGACACCCTGGAAGCACTTGTAATTAATGCCATTAACTATGCAGATGGCTTTTTAAGCTTTGCATTCCAGGGCGGTGAACCCCTGCTTGCTGGAATTGGTTTTTTCCAAAAAGCAGTTATGTTACAGAAAAAATATAATACAAAAGGATTACATATAGAAAACACAATCCAGACAAATGGTATTCTTATTAATAAAGAATGGGCAGAATTTCTTTCAGAGAACAATTTTCTTGTAGGATTATCACTTGATGGCCCTAAAAAAATACATAACCAATATAGAAAAACCACAACTAATGAAAATACATTTGAAGATGTAATGCACGCTGCCAGCCTGCTCAAACAGTACCATGTAGATTTTAATATATTAAGTGTTATTACAAATGAAACAGCACGTAAAGCATCTTATCTTTATAAATTTTATAAAAAACAAGCCTTTAATTTTATACAGTTTATACCATGTTTAGATGAAGCAGGCAGGGATAACCAGTCCCCTGGCGGATTTGCCGTTAACCCGGAAGAATATGGCAGGTTTTTATGTGAATTTTTTGACCTGTGGTATGAGGACTTTAAAGCAGGAGCAGACATGGATATACGTTTCTTTTCCAATCTTGCACAAATGGCAGCAGGATATCCTGCTGAACAATGTGGCATGAATGGTTACTGCCAGTGCTACTTTGCAGTAGAGGGTGACGGCAGCGTTTATCCATGTGATTTCTATTGCACAGATAAATGGAAACTTGGAAATGTTACAGATGGCTTTAATAACCTGGCTGCTTCAGACAAAGCTGTTTTATTTACAAAGTATTCAGGATGTAACTTGCCAGAATGTAAAGAATGCCCTTATTTTAACCTTTGCAGGGGAGGCTGCCGCAGATGGCGTGAATCATTTACAGATGGAATGCCAGGGTTAAATTCTTTATGCAAGGCATACAGAATGTTTTTTGGATATGCATCAGAACGTATTTATAAATTAGGAAGATTAATTAAAGAACCAGGATACAGGCTGGATTAAACATGGAGGTAACTTATGTCTATAAATAAAATAGCTGAAATGGCAGGGGTATCTCCGTCTACAGTTTCCAGGGTGTTAAACAACCCAAACTACCATTGTTCCTCTGAAGAAACAAGGGAACGTATATGGAAAGCAGCAATGGAACTAAATTACACTCCTAATGAAGCCGCAAGAAGTTTAAAACTTGGCAGAAAATTACAGGAAGAAAATAAGACTTATTATATTAATGTACTTATGACACGTATGGACGAATCAAGGACTGACCCTTTCTTCTCAGAATTATTGCGGATAATTGAAAGTGAAATCCATAAACATTTCTGTATATTATCCAAAGTCTGGTATATGCCCGTTTTTTCAGATGACAGGAAATGCAACAATATAAATATAGATTCCATTATTGGTTCAATGTACAAAGAAACTAATGGAAAATGTGACGGGCTTGTTATTGTAGGAAAGTGTAACAGCACTGCATTAAAAAAACTTGATGCAAAATATAAAAGTGTGGTGTCTGTAAACCGTAATTCTACTAATTATGAGATAGATGAAATCCTGTGTGACGGGCACAAAGTGGCTTCTATTGCTGTTAATTACCTTATAAGCCTTGGCCATAAAGAAATCGGGTATGTAGGCGACTGCCAGAACGAAGCAAGATACCAGGGGTTTACAAATGCGCTAAAAGAAAATGGTATTGTATTAAATTCCGGGTATGTTGTTGAAACTAAACAGACAGAAGCAGAAGGATTTGAGGCAATGGAAAAAATGCTACGTTCAGGCTGCTGCCCTACTGGAATTTATTGTGCTAATGATATTACAGCTATTGGAATGTTAAAAGCATTAAATAAATATAAAAACTTACAGGTTGTGCCTTCTATTATTGCAAGTGATGATATTGAAGAAGCCGGGAACTGCCACCCTATGCTTACTACTGTAAAGCTTCCTAAAGAGGAAATGGGGAAATTTGCGCTTTATTTGCTGGTTGACCGTATAAAAAACGGACACTCCAGTGTAGTGCGGATGGAATTAGAGGGCAGGCTTGTAATAAGGGACAGCTGCCAGAAGATGGGTGCTGGTAATTCCAAAGGAATGTAAAAAAAGACGGGCTGGCAATTCAAAGTGCTGCCGTTGGTATCACTTTGAATTTGCCAGTCCATTAATAAAATTGCTATAAGGCTAACCAAGACCACTATTTTAATTATACATATGAAGTTTTGACGATTCTATAGAATATGTATTCTTATACTTTGGTGAAATATTTTCTGCTGCCACAACACTAACTAATAAAATTAATGCACATATAACGCACAGCCATATTAGTGTATGCCTTGAAAGTTTAAACTCTTTTTTCTTATCCAAAATAAATCTCCCCCCTGCAATATAAAATAAACAGTTATATTAAATTTACCTGCTTAAAATAATATATCACAAAAAACAAAATTTATTCCTTAAACCTTTATTAAAGTTACCACCTAATATTGCTAATTATTTCTTATATATGGCAGTTCAAACTTCTCATTATATTTGTCCTGCAAGTGTGAATCTATTGACCATATCCTGATTTCACTAATCGCTGGTGTTTCATTTTTATATTTGTTGTATGCATTTATAATTGACAAATCTCCAAATCCTTCTCCTCTCATTGCTGCATCTGGAAAAGAAACACATATTCTTTTTAAATCTTCTTCTTGAAGCTGTTTCCCATAGTATGCCCATGGTGCTTCCCATTCTAAGGTTTTTCTTATAACCTTGCAAAATCTCTCTGCTGCCTGTCTTCTCTGGTTTCCATCACCATTATGCGCTATATGGTTTCCAGTTTCAATAATTGTAGCAAATGGCAATATAAGTTTTTCTATTTCCTTGTTACATATCAGTGTATTTAACTCTTCCATTACTTCTTTTCTCTGGTCATTCATAAATGGAATATCAAGAATATTTGTAAAAACTGAAGTATCTATAAAATGAACTCTCACTCCTGCACCTCCAGCCATGAATAATCATTTGTCCCGTGTTCTTTTTTTATAAAATCAAGTATCATGCCATTAGTAAAAACATCTCCAAGCTTTCCACTTGCAAGTAACATAGGCATATCTTTAATATTAACCAATGTTATAATTTTTCCATTTCCATTATTATTTTCACGGTATACAATATTAACACCATACAAATCATCTTTACTTAATGTATTTAATAATACAGGATTATGTGTAGTAAATAATACATCTACTTTTCTTCTTCTTGCAATGCCTGAAATTTGCTGTATTAACATTTTTGCCCTTCCTGGGTGTAATCCATTATCTATCTCTTCAATAACAACCATGCCTTCCTCTTCTTCGCTTAAAACAGCAGCTATTATTGCCAGGCAGCTTAAAGTCCCATCTGACAGTCTCGAAGCATCTGTTTTTTCTTCTCTGCCGCCATAAATTTCATCAATAAAAAATATAACATCATTTAATGGTCCTTCTGCAAAACTTATACCAGATATTTCATTCTCTGGTAATTTCTTTGTAATATCTAGTAAAATTTTTTTGTTTATATCATTTTTACACAATTTATATAAAACAGAAGAAATATTAGAAGCATTTACTTTCAGTATATTATCATTAATTTGTGAGTATCCCCTCATCTGCGTAAATTCGGGACTTAAAAATAAAATCTTTTTCAGGTTTTTAATAATACAATTTGCATAATCTACAGTTTTTTTACCATAATCTGTTTCTAGTGGTATTTTTGCAGAAATCTGGCTTATCACTGAAAATGAACAGTTACAAATTATTTCTGGAATTATGCCATCTTTGTTACTATTACAAAAAACAGTAATATTTTCTGTATCTTGTATATTCTCTTTTGTGATAAAAATTCTTTTCTTGCTGTTGCCAGATATTTCTGTTAATAGTTCTTTTTTAACATTTACCTTATCATCTGAATTAATGCTTATTTCATATAATAAATCTGTTTTATTATTATATTGGACAAGGCAGCCCAAAGTAAAACTGCCACTAAAAAACCGTGCACACCCGCTTGAACCTCCCCTGATAACACTGCCCCCGTTTCTTGTACCATCAAGTATTGTTATAATATCCTTGCCTGATACAATCTCTGATAAAACCATAATTCCTTCTATTGCATTTGTTTTTCCTGAAGAATTAGTTCCAATAAGTGTTGTAATATTTTCTATTGATAATTCTGCCTTTTCATAACACTTAAAATTATCAAAATATATTTTCTTAATCATTCTGCACCTCCAAAAGTAACTAAAAAAACTGGTTACAGAATATTATAACATATCTGCAGCCAGTTTATAACTGTTTTACATAATTACAAAACCAATGTATTATATTAATGTGCAAAGATAACTTTCTTAGGACACTTCTCTGCGCACTTCCCACAGCCAGTACACTTACTCTGGTCAATATGTGCAATGTTATTTTCTACTGTAATTGCCCCTGCTTCGCACTGTTTCTGGCAAATACCGCAGCCAATGCAGCCTGTATCACATACTGCCATTACTTTTGGCCCTTTATCTTTATTAGAGCATGAAACTGCAAATTTTGCATCATATGGAACAAGTTCAATAAGCCCGTTTGGACACTCTTGTATACACTTTCCACATGCCACACACTTTTCTTTATCAACTACTGCAATACCATGTTCTACATGGATTGCATCAAACTGGCAGGCTGCCACGCATGAACCAAACCCAAGGCAGCCAAATGAACATGCTTTGTCACCACGTCCTGGTATTGCTGCTGCCCTTTTACAGTCTGATATTCCGTAGTAATTTGCCTTTATCCCGGCTTTGTCACAAGTACCTGCACATTTTACATATGCAACATTCCTTACTGCAGCACTGCTGTCAACGCCCATTACTGCACCGATTTTTTCTGCTACTGCAGCACCGCCTACAGGACATGCATTAACTGGTGCTTCACCTGCTGCAATAGCCTTTGCAAGGGCATCACAGCCCGCAAAACCGCAGCCGCCGCAGTTATTTCCAGGAAGGAACTCACGTACTGCAATCTCTTTCTCATCTACTGGTACTGCAAATGCTTTCGCTGCAAATCCAAGAAGGAGGCCGATAAGAAGCCCTGTTGCACCTATTACCCCGGCGGCAACACCAATGCCAGATGCAGAAGCTGCCAAAAATAAACCCTGTATCATTTTACCTCTCCTCCCCTCTATACTAATCCGGCAAAACCGCAGAACGCGATTGCCATTAAACTTGCTGTAACAAGCACGATAGGTGTTCCTTTAAATGATTCAGGTATATTATTAAATTCAATATGCTCACGTATACTTGCAAGTATTACGATTGAAACAAGGAATCCAAGTGCTGTAAATAAGCCTGTAAAAACACTGTCAATAAATCCTAAACCATTAGTAATATTGTTAATTGCCACACCAAGTACCGCACAGTTTGTGGTAATAAGCGGCAGGTATACACCAAGTGCCTCATATAATGGCGGCATAAATTTCTTAAGTACCATTTCAACAAACTGCACAAGGGCAGCAATTATAAGTATAAATGCTATGGTCTCAAGATATGCAAGACCAAGCGGTTCCAATATAAAATAATAAATCGGATATGTTATTGCTGATGCAATAGTTATAACGAATGTAACCGCAGCACCCATGCCTGCCGCTGTTTCTACTTTCTTGGACACGCCAAGGAAAGGACAGATACCAAGGAACTGACTAAGTACAACATTGCTCACCAGCATAGATGAAATCATAATAACAAAAATATTCACTTAAATCATTCCCCCTTTGCCTGCTTTGCAGCAGCAGCTTCTTTAGCTGCTTTAGCCTTTGCTGCTGCCTCTTTAGCTGCCTGTGCTTTAGCTGCTTTCTGTGCTACACGTTCTGCTTCGATAATACCTTTATTAGCTACACAGCTTGCACCTGTACACTGCGCACAGTTGCCGCCACATGCCATGCTTGAATCCCCGCCAGGAACATTAGTTGCTGATGGAAGTTTAAGTTTATTCTGTATAGCTGTAAGGCATGCCAGTACAAGGAATGCACCAGGAGCTAATACGAAAAATGTAATATGGAAATCCTCTGGTATAAACTGGAAGCCAAATATTGCACCACTTCCAAGTATCTCCCTGCATATACCTATAAGGGTAAGCCCCACTGTAAAACCAAGCCCCATTCCAAGACCGTCAAATATTGATGGTACAACTGGGTTCTTGGAAGCGTATGCCTCTGCCCTTCCAAGAATAATACAGTTTACAACAATAAGGGGAATATATACACCAAGGGCACTGTTAAGCGCTGGCAGGAATGCCTGCAAAAGCAGCTGTATAATAGTAACAAATGATGCAACTACTACGATAAATGCCGGTATACGGACTTTATCAGGAATAACCTTACGTAACAATGATATAAACGCATTGGAAAGTACAAGTACGGCTGTTGTTGTAAGCCCCATTCCAAGACCGTTCATTGCAGATGACGTTACAGCAAGTGTAGGACACATACCAAGCATCATAACGAAGGTCGGGTTTTCTGTAATAATACCATTTTTTAAACGTTCTGTACAATTATTCATGTATATTACCTCCTTACTGCTGGCTTGCTACAAACTTCAATGCTACATTTACTGCCCTTGTTACAGCATTACTTGTAATAGTAGCACCTGAAATTGCGTTAATAGTTCCATTGTCTTTACTTCCGCTTCCGTCTTTTACAACAGATAAAGTCTTGTCAGCTGTCATGCCCACATACTGGCTGTTCCAGTCCTCTTTTGTACTGTTCTGCCCAAGGCCAGGTGTTTCATTGCTTGCATCAAGTATCTGTATGCCAAGCACCTCACCCTCATTATTAATGCCAAGTGCAATTGTAACAGCACCGCCATAACCTTTTCCACTAACTTTGACAACATATCCTGACTGTGTGCCGCCTGAAGATGCAGGCCTTGCTTCAATAAGCTCTACATCTGTATATGAATAACTTTCATCATCTATTTTACCTGATGCAACATCACCCTGGAAACTTTCCACAGCCTTTGTTACTGCATCATCGCTTGTAAATTCAGCGTCCTTATATACTTCAGCATATGCCTGGTTTGTTGCTTCTTCTTCCGCTTTGGCGATAGGGTCTTTTGTAATCATATATACCGCACCAAGAAGTACACCTGCAACAATGGTTATTATAAAAAGTGCGATTGCATCATGTATAAGCGTATTTGCTTGCTTATTTTCACTATTTGCCATCTTTAATCCCCTCCTTTCCAAATGGAACAGGAATTGTAACTTTCTCAATAAGTGGCACTAAAAGATTGCAGATAATGATTGCATAAGAAACACCTTCTGCAGATGCACCAAAAATACGGAAAATTCCTGTAAGGATACCAAGAAGCACACCAAAAACAATCTGTCCTGTTGGTGTAATAGGACTTGTAACATAGTCAGTTGCCATAAAGAAAGCACCTAACATAATACCACCACCACAAAGTTCAGCAGCAAGATATGTTATGTCAAAACCACGTCCGCCAAAAATCAAAACAAATACTGCAAAAGTGGCAAGATAACATACTGGTATCTTCCAGCTTATAATTTTACGTGCGATTAATACTATACCACCTATAAGTATTGCAATTGCAGATGTTTCGCCAATAGTACCTGCGGTATTTCCAAGGAACATATTAATTACACTTGTTGTTGCCTGTGTCTGCCCGTCCCCTGATGCAAGTATATCTGCTATGCTTGATGTATCACCATTTTTAACAGCATTTTTAATAATGGCAAGAGGTGTAGGGCCTGTAATGCTGTCATATGTAAATGATGTCATTTTGCCTGCAAATGATACCATAAGGAAACATCTTGCACCAAGTGCAGGGTTCATAAAGTTCTGGCCAAGCCCGCCAAATAACTGTTTAACTACTAATATTGCAAATACACTTCCTATAACAGCCATCCACACTGGAAATGTTGATGACAGGTTAAGTGCAAGCAAAAGTCCTGTAAGCGCTGCGCTTCCATCTGTAACAGTAACAGGAAGCTTCATGGCTTTCTGCCATATAAACTCAGTAAGCATACATGTAGCCACACATGCTATAATCAGTATTATTGCCTTAAGTCCAAAATTGTAAATACCAACAACAGTAGCAGGCAAAAGACACAGGATTACACACCACATGATTGACTGTGTAGATGACTTATCACGTACATGTGGAGATGATGAAATGTTTAATAAATTACCCACGTTTTATCCCTCCTAACTCTTTCTTCTCTGCGCAGCTACATACTGGCGCGCCTGCTTAAATGTCTGTGTCAGGGGACGTTTTGCAGGACATACAAATGTACAGCTTCCGCACTCATAACACTCCATTCCATTTAACTTGACAAATGTATCATAATCGTTATTCATAGCTGCCTGTGCCATCTTCTGTGGTACAAGGTTTCCTGGACATGCACTTACACAACGTCCGCAGCGTATACATGGGGAAGGCTCATTCTCTGCCACCTCATCTTTTGTAAGTGCAAGCAGTGAAGAAGATGTCTTTGTAACCGGCACATTAAGGTCAAACATTGCAAATCCCATCATAGGCCCGCCTGAAATAATTTTTGCCGGCTCTGTAGCAAAGCCCCCTCCTTCTTCAACAAGCTCTGCATGGCTTATTCCAAGTCTTACATTAACATTGACCGGCTGGCTGAATGCATCCCCGGTAAGTGTCATTACCCTTGTTATAAGAGGTGTCTGTTTGCATACTGCCCTGTAAATAGCTATTACTGTTGCAATATTATCAACTATGCAGCCTGCATCTGCTGGAAGTTTTGCTGAGTAAATCTTTCTTCCTGTAGCCGCAGAAATAAGAGTACGTTCACCACCCTGTGGATATTTAGTCTTTAACTCCTTAACCTCAATGCGGCTCTCCCCGTTTACTGCTTCTTTCATCTTAGCTATTGCATCAGGCTTGTTATCCTCAATACAGATAAGCCCTTTTGCTTTATCAAAAAGCTTAAGCATAACTTTAAGCCCGCCTACAATCTCTTCCGGACATTCAAGCATCTGCCTGTAATCCGAAGTAAGATATGGCTCACACTCTGCACCATTAACTAATATATAGTCAATCTTATCAGGTTCTTTTGGTGTCAGCTTAACATTGGTCGGGAAACCAGCGCCTCCCATACCTACTATGCCAGCTTCTTTGACAATAGCCCGTATTTCATCATTGGAAAGCCTGGTATAGTCACGGTTTTCACCAAGCCCTTTAATACCTGTGTACTCTCCGTCATTTTCAATAACTACGCATGTAACACTTGAACCGTTTAACATCATCCTAGGTTCAACTGCTTTAACAGTTCCTGAAACAGAGCTGCAGATATTGGCTGATATAAAACCGCCAGCTTCACCTATCTTCTGCCCCACAAGGACTTTATCACCTTTCTGTACTACAGGTTTAGCAGGTGCACCAATATGCTGTGCCATTGAAAATACTAACTCCCCCTTTGGCAGTACGGTCTTGATTGGCAAATCTTTAGACAGCTCTTTTCCCTCGTAAGGATGTACACCCCCACGAAATGTTGCTTCACTCATCCCGTTTCCCCTTTCTAATTTATTTTTTGTTGTACCTGGACTTTTAATAATCCCACAGCCAGAAAACACTGGTACTAATAACCCATTTATACATCTGGCATACATATACCCTGCCATGGTTTTACACCACAAAAACAGAGGTCTTATTAATGGGATTACATTAATACAACACCCACTTATCTATTGTACCATTTTGACGACAAATGTCAATCAATACGTAGCAAAAACCAGCAATATTGCTAATAATTACTATAAATATCATAACATCTTTTATATTAAGTTTTCTAAATAATGTATGTTGCCAGATTATGTTTTAATCCAAAAAAATTAAGACAGATTTAGTTCACATTTTCTAGAAAATTGTTCATATTTTTTTAACAAGAAAAACATTCCAGGTTCACAATTAATGGATACAATGGATTTATCAAATGAAATGAAACATTTGATAAGTGCTTAAATTTTTTTCATACCTTCTCCTTTAAGAATCGCTTCTCCAGCGGTTCTTTTTTTGTCTTAAAATATATAAAAACATTATATCCAAACCAAAAACTTCCAGAAAATAAATCCTCTGGAAGTTCCAATACCAACACAATAATAAGCTGCTAACGGGATTTGAACCCGTGGCCTCCGCCTTACCAAGGCGACGCTCTGCCTGCTGAGCCATAGCAGCACAAAATATCCAATTGTAATCCCGAACACACACTATTATATAATAAATTTTAATTTATTTCAAGCATATTTTAAAAACTTTCAAAATTCCGCTGCCTGCTTAACTTTGCTTTAATTCTTTGAAGCGCATTATCAATGGACTTAGGCGGCTTGTCCATATCTGCTGCTATTTCCTGGTATGTCATGCCATAAAGATACCGTTTAAGAACCTGCTTCTCCATTTTGCTAAGGCTTTTAAAAAGCTGTTTCTGTGTAAATACAGCACTTTCCCTTCCAATTACAATATCTTCCGGGTTGCCCTCTGCAATCTCTAGTTCATGGTCTATCATAAAATCAGCCTCAGCTGGCTCATTATTAACAGAAAATGCAGGTGCATATATTGAAATATATGTATTTAATGGCTGGTTTTTCATTCTGTTGGAAATCTTTATAGCAGAATAAATATGTCTTGATATGCACAGTTCAGCAAACGTCCTGAATGAAGTTTCCCTTTCTGGAAGATAATCACATATTGCCTTATAAAGCCCTATCATTCCTTCCTGGATTAAATCTTCTTTATCACCACCTGTTAAAAAGAATGGAAGGGTTTTCTGGCGTACCAGGCTTTTATATTTTTCCATTATAAATGTCATTGCCTGGTCATTTCCTGACTGTGCCATACCGATAATATCATTCTCTGGTAATTCACTAAATACAATTTCCATAATAATCCCCCATGCCGCCTCCGGCGGCTCAAATAGAGATGAAAAACGCAAAACCTATGGTTTTACTTTTTACGCATTAAACGCTGCCTTACTATTTCATACGATAAAATCCCCATTGCAACAGAAGCATTAAGTGAACCAATATCCCCAGACATTGGAATAGATGCAATAAAATCACATTTCTCTTTAACAAGACGGCTGGTCCCATTGCCCTCACTGCCTATAACTAAGCCTATAGGGCCTGTAAGGTCCAGATTATACATGGTTTCACCCTCCATATCACCACATACAAACCACATCCCCTGTTTCTTTAAATCTTCAATCACTTTCACAATATTGGTAACTTTTGCGACAGGTGTATAATTAATTGCCCCTGCAGAAGCCTTTGCAACTACAGCTGTGAGCCCTGCTGCACGCCTTTTCGGGATAATAACACCATGTGCACCTGCCTGGTTAGCAGTCCTTATAATAGAACCAAGATTATGCGGGTCTTCAATATTATCAAGCAATATAAGGAATGGCAGCTCATTCCTTTCATTTGCCGTTTTAAGCATATCTTCAACTGTACCATACTTATATGCAGCAATATATGCAATCACGCCCTGGTGCCTGCCTGTTACAGATAGCTGGTCCAGCCGCTCTTTTTTTACAAAATTTATAATACAGTCTGTTTTCTTAGCTTCCTTTAGAATTGTACGCACAGACCCGTCCTGGCATCCATCCAGCACAAAAAGCCTGTCAATAGTTTTTCCTGAACGGAATGCTTCTATTACAACATTCCTTCCCTCTATTAGCAATTCCCCATCTCTCATTACAATATCCCCGTTCCTGCTGTTTTTTATCTGCACCACCTGCTTATCTTATCTTCAAAGGTATAAGCCCGGTCCTTTCCATTCCAAGTTTTACAAGCTCTAATGCCCTGTTTAACTTATGGTCAAGGTATAAATACCCTGTCAATGCTTCAAACCCTGTTGCTACCCTGTAGTCTATAATAGAAGAATTTTTGGCAGATGTGGCAGATTTTGCATTACGCCCATGTTTATATACTGCCATTTCCTCTTCTGTAAGTTCATCAAGTACAGACCTTATAATTTTTGCCTGTGAAGGCGCTTTTACTATGCTGCTTGCCAACCTGTGGAAATCCCTGGACTTGCCATTGCCCATATCAAGAATAATTGTCCTTATAATTAAATCAAAAACCCCGTCACCTATATATGCAAGGGCTAATGAAGAATACTGCCCTGGTTTTGTCCTGCTTTTTCCAAAATACTGTTGTACCCCGTCATAAAAACTAATATCCATAATTATTTTTCCTTATTTCCATATTTCCATATAAAGAAATAAACTGTAATGAAATAAATCATTACAGTTCTCCTAATACTAAAGGCGACTAACGGATTTGAACCGATGATCAGGGAGTTGCAGTCCCATGCCTTACCACTTGGCTAAGTCGC
>DKYP01000038.1 GCA_002499945.1 Lachnoclostridium sp. UBA7097 | reverse complement strand
TACCTTTAGGTGATGGGTAGTTCATATACCATATACAACACAGGCACTAATATTATAAAAAGTATTAAATAAAAAGGAATCATTATTATTATATTCTCCATGACTTTTCCAAAAATTTCCATCTGTGCGGTTGGATGCTTTTTAGCATCCAGCCCACTTATACATTCGCAAAATCCGTGCTATGCACTCTTGTGTCTGCCAGGGCAGCCACTTTGTTTATTTAATAAGTAGATTGTTAATCCAGATAATTCCTTGCATTGCAATAAATTTCATGCAAGGAATTACCAGATTGCAAACGCACAGATGGAAAATGTTTCCTGTGTTATATCTTCTGCATATCCCATATCAAAACAATGAAACTTGCAATATTTATAAATTTCTTCATAATATTTACGTACAAAAATATCAAAAGCCTTTTCATCACCTTGTTTTATTCTTTGTATTAAAATAAAACCAGTATCCACAAAAACCTCCTTTCTGCCGTATTATTTTTAAAAATGTCCTAAACGTTTATTACATTCTATTATGTATAACGGATAAGACAGGTAAAAAGTCAGTCTTTTTATTTTTTATGTAATAAAATAAAAAAAGCCCTTGTGCAATCATTAATAACAAGGCTTTTCCATATTTCAAATATACTAGTTTTTTTAAACCATCTAAAAACACAACTTTTTATTATATTTTCCATACCATACAGTTAATTAAAATACACATGGATAACCCCACAGCCAGGCTGTGGGGTATGTAATTTATATACTGTCCTGGTTCTAAGGGCAATAAACCAGATATATTAAAAACAATTATATACAGGAATTATTTCCTAACATATTTACAGATTTACAAAACGGTCTGCCTCATCTGCCAGGCTTCCGGCAACCTGCTTGTTATCATTCATTGCATCTGCAATTCCAGTGATATCCTTAACAAGCTCAGATGTATTCATTGCAGCATTTGTAGCCCCTTTTGTGCTTTCCTCTACAGCTATGCTTATGCCCTGTATAGAATCTGTAATTCTGTCCATAAGTTGTTTAAGGTTTTCAGACATACTATTAAAACGGGTAACAGTTTCATTAACATGTATGGCATCTTCACTATATTTCCTGCCTGCATTTACAAATCCTTCATAATCAGGAAGGATATTGTTGTTAATATACTCAACAATGGAATTTGCGCTTCCAACCAGTTCATTTACTGCCTTCACAACCATATTATTAATTCCCTGGATATTATTGGCGGCTTCCCTGCTGGAATTAGCTAACTGGCTTATTTCATCTGCTACAACCGCAAACCCGCGCCCAGCCTCACCTGCCCTGGCTGCCTCAATCGACGCATTCAGTGACAACAAGTTTGTCTGGCTTGAGATGCTTAATATCTCATCTGTCAGGTCATTTACACGGTCAACACTCTTGCTGTCCTGGATTGCCTTCTGTAATTGTTCAATAATATTATTAACAATGTCACTTGTATTCTTCTTATTCTCAACAGCATTGCTCTCAAGCTCTTCTGCACGTTTCTGCATCTCTGCCGCATAATCGTACATGTCCTGTGATGTGCCAGACAGTTCTGTTACATTTTCATCCACAACCCCGATACTGTCTGTGATATTTGATATAGTAGATGAAATTTCCTCCATAGATGAAGACAGTTCCTCCATCACAGAAGAAATATCACTTGAATTATCATTTGCTGTTGACACCTTGTCAGATACCAGGCTTACAACTGAACCAAGCTTGCCAGAGTTTACATTGATTTGCCCCATTATTCCATGTAAAGTTTCAATAAAAATATTAATCCCTGATGCCAGTGTTCCAATCTCGTCTGTACAGAAACATTGTACACGCCTTGTAAGGTCGCCATGGCCTTCCTCTATTGTGGTAATAATACCACGGAGCTGCTTGTTAATATTTATCAGGCGTTTGCAGACCCATGTCCAGCAGACCCATACAACAAACAACAAGACCACGACAGCAATCACAACCGTAATAATAATGGTACGTGTTACCTGGCTGTATACTGCATCCTGGTGGGATACTGCACTATCCATATTATCCTTGTTCATAGAACGCATATCATTTAATTCTGCTGTAAGACTCGTCCCTGCTGCCTTTAAATCAGTATTTGCAAGGCTGCTTGCCTCATCCAGCTGCCCATTGGAACTAAATGATAAAATCCTGTCATAAATTTCCAGATAGGCAGCATAATTATCTTCAAATTGCCTGAAACCATCTTCTTCTTTCTTTGAAGAAGGTTCTGCCTTATATTCATTACACAGGCTTGCAATAGATGCTTTCAGTGAATCCGCTTCTTCTTCCAAATCCTGTTTCAGTTCATCATTACCATGTGCTACAATATGTGCAAATGCTACACGCCGCAGTGTCTGGTAATTGCTGGTAATATCCCCGAGCAGTTCAATTTTTATTGCATAATTGCCGGAAATCTCCTCACTGGCACCCATAAGCTGGTTTGCACTCTGGATGCTTACAAACCCCAATATAAACATAAGAGCCCCTAAAACCGCAACCGGAACCAGGATTTTAAACCTGATACTTAAATTTTTAAAAAACATTACCATCCTCATGTCCCCCTAATTTAAAATATATTAACCAGTAAAAACTTTTTATAATTATCTCATAGCATGGCAAGTGTGTCAATCACAACATTCATATTATATACCAATAAACCGCTTGCAAGTATAAGCAAAGAATGGTATGCTTTATTACAGGTAAAATAACACAGATAAAAAAGAGGGGGGGTATCTATGGATAAAATAAATTTTAAAAAACAGCCACAAGCTTTTGCCCTGGCTGTACTGGCAGGTATTGCCATCGGTATTGGCGGGACCGTATATTTATCTTTAGAAAATAAAATAGCCGGGGCTTTAATGTTTACTGTAGGTTTATATGCAATCTGCTGCCATGGCCTGAATCTTTATACTGGAAAAGCCGGCTATATGGTAAACCAGCCACTTTCTTACCTGGCAGACTTATTAACCATATGGGCTGGAAACCTGGCGGGTACATATCTGGCAGCAGCTGCCATACAACAGACCCGCATAAGCGGGATTTCAGAAAAAGCAAAGGCATTATGTGCCACCAAGCTGGATGACAATATGCCCAGCCTGTTTTTGCTGGCGGTTTTCTGCGGCCTGCTGATGTTTATTGCCGTAGATGGCTACAAATCTGTACATAACCCTGTTATCTTGTTTATGGGCGTTGCCTCATTTATTTTATGCGGATTTGAACACTGCATTGCGGATATGTTCTATTTTTCACTTGCCGGGATGTGGTCAGGAAAGGCTTTTTTAATTATACTGGCCATTACAGCCGGCAACTCGGCAGGAAGCATCCTGATTCCGCTGGCAAAGAAAATACCAGCCGGCACAACCACATAATTAATATAAAAATCCTGGAATTAATGGTTTATATTCCAGGATTTTCTGTATTGCCCAATTTTATGTATAACTATCAGGCAAAATCTATATTCAATGATTCACGGATATAGGAAAGCTGCTCTTGAAGTTTTTCATTTCCCATATTTTGAATTACTGAATATAGCGACTCCTCTAATGTCATTTCAAAATATTCTTTATGCAAAAGTTTCTGGCCATCACATATCCCTTTATCTGTACAATAATAAAAAACAGGAATATTTCCTTTCATAAGGGCTTTTAATTCACTTTGAAAAATATTAAACCATTCTATTTTTCCATCTGTTTCCTGGCGTTTTAGCCATGGTTTATACAATCTCTCAAAACAAGCAGAATAGCGTATACCACTTTTCATATTTTCAGGGGTCTGCGCTTCATATAAGAGTGCAGCATAATTCCTGGTAGGCCGGAGCACATAGCGCCATTCTGCACCTTTTGAAGCCTCTGAAACTATAGAAAAAATATCATCTTTCTGCTTTGCAACAAATTTCCAGAATTTTTGGAATCCTTCTAAAATTTTATCCAGATATTGTGATGGGTTACAAGGCTGCCCTTTATAATAAATCTGGTTTTTGCCACATCCCGATATCCCAGAAAACATTCCGCTTTTTCCCTCAAAATCTATTTCCAGCATTCCGCTTTTTTTTAAAGATGAAGTATAATTTTTATATGCAAATGGCTGGAAGGCAGTTTCTGTATCAATTAAAAAGCATTTATTTTTTGATGCAATTATGTTTTCATAATGAAAATCTTTCCCATTTGTAAGATATAAAACACATAGTAAATTACCCAGATAAAAGAAATACTCCTTAATATCTTTTATATTTTCCGCTTCCAAAGCCATTATATATTCAGAAAACCCATAAGTGGTCTTTTGAAGTACTTTAGGAGCATAAAAAATAATGCCTGTTCTTTTCTGTATTTCCTGGAATAATTGGTTTATACATAAATCACAAGCTAAACTGTGGGGTTTATATACAAGCTTCTGTCCGGAATCAAATTCCAGAATAAGTACACTTTTCCCTCCTGCATGTATATCCCCTGCATCTCCTGTAATGTTGCATATCTTCCCACAAAGCGAAAAGCAGCTGCAGATTTCTTTATAATCTTTTTCTACATTAGATATCCATTGCAGTGTAAAACTTTTCCATTCAAGTATCTTTTCCATTACAAGACGTGCCCATACAGGATATTTAAGAAAAAGTTCCTTATATTCATCATAAATAAGTGATTCAAATGGATAATCCCCCTTTTCCTGCAAATTAAGCCAGGATTCAAAATATTCCATAATTATCATCTTGCTTATCCCTGACAATCTGCAAAACAGGGAATAAAAAACCGCATTTTTCCCATCCATGGTAAATATGTGGTCTGGAAACATATGCGAATATCTGGCTTTCGCATAGATTACAAATGGAAGAAGGCAGTCTGACAAAATCAATGGAAAATTTTTGACTGTAAAAGATATCTCCAAAATATTTTTCTTCAAAGTTTCCCTGTACGTTCTGAGAAATTTCTGGAAACTGTCCAATAACCTGAGCCATTCCGGCCCGCATCCAGAATGGCAGGAAACTTTTCCACAAAGAATTTTGGCATGTTCTTCTGAGATATCATAACACTGCAAACGATGCAAAAAAACCTCTTCTGCTTTTTCTTTCCAAAAAACAAAATCCCTGTCTGTTTCTTCACATAACTCAAATTTCAAGTTACTGGTTTGCATACGTTCTTCCAGAAAAAGTGCCCTTGAAAAAATTTCTGATTTGAACTTATCACTCATATGCCTAATTCCTTCTGCCATTCCTCATAAAATATTGTACCAGAATAATTATTCTGTGCTTTCATCAAAAAACCATATAACTCCTGGAAATATTTATGGTCACAGCTCTTACAGAAAAAACAGTTTGTACAATTTGGACAGTTTGTTCCCGGAAATACCCTTTTTAAGAGCCTGGAGGGATGTCCAAGTAATTCAAAAGTATGTTCTAATAATTCTTCTTCATAAAATTTGCCCAGAATTTTTTTGGCTTTTTCCACTGGGACTTCTGATGAAAGCGCTCCCATACAATCTTTCATGCAAAGAACTTTTTCATTTTTCCAGTCATCATAAAACATTCTTTTCTTTCTGCAATAGTAGCTGATTTCCTGGTAAGCTTCTTGTTTTTTCCCCAATACAAAAAAACAAATGCAAATTAATAATAGTAATTCTTCCCCGTCTTTTTCTCCCAGGAAATCTGCCCTTAATGGAAGATTATAATAGGATTTTACCTGGTTTTGAAAAATAGATTCTTTCCAGAATTGGCATGTATTTAACAGAATCTTTATATCTTCTGTTTCTAAATCCATCTTACTGCGCATTAAAAAAGAACAATACTTTAATGAATTTTGTGCACGTATAGTTTCTGGCTCTGGTTTTACCACTTCACTCATACCTGGAATGATTACCTGCACACTGGGGAATCCCAGAAAAGATACATCCCGGAACAGGATATCATAGCCCTCTTCAAGAATTTCTTTCAACATCTTTCCCAAAATTTCTTTGTTACTTTTCCCTTTTACATCTTCTACAGGTGTAAACGCATAGTCTGCCTCATCTTCAAATATAGAAACAGGATACTGTCCTCCTGCTATTTTATAAGAATTATATTTATTGATAACTGTATTAACCTGATTATCCTCAAAATCCAGTGAACTGGTATTTGCAAACTGGGAAAGTCCCATTCCCTGGAATGCTTCTGTCAGGGTACGCTCCATTGCAATTCCAAAATCAGGATGCGCCCCCGTTTTTATCCCATAATGGCCAGAATTTTTGCAGCAGACAATAAGAACTGCCACAGGATATCTGCCACCCAGTGAAGCATCTTTCATCTGGATTTTATAACCTGGAATCTTTTGGAATAAATGGTACATAGCTTCAACTTCAGGAAAATTTGCAATATAATGTTCCGGAACGTCCGGCAGGCATATTTTATTTTCTAATATCTTTCCTTGTACAAAACGTTCATAAATTTCTGATATTGCCTGTATCAGGGCTTCTTCTATGCTATTTCCAGAAGCCATTCCATTTGACCCGTATAAAAAATCATACATTTCTACACACAGAATTTGTTTTTTTCTCTGGCGCATACTATAAAATTCCCTGCCAGTATAAGGTTTTTCATCAAAAGGATTTAAAACCTCAGAAAAAAGATATTTTTTTAAAAAAGATATTTTTTCATTATATGTAAAATTTTCTGCCCCCATATTCCTGAAGTAGAATGCCGTAAAGGCATTTTCTTCCAAAAGAGTTTCAATAGAAATAGCTGTATCATTTAAAAACATTGTCCTGTTCCCATAAATATTCTGGAAGCGGTAACTGTACAAATATTGGTTTTGCAGCCGTTCCATAAACTCACCATACGCACTTGCCCTGGCATAGTCTTTATCAATACCTTTTCCGTTTGTGCCAATATCTGTACCAGGAAAAACAATACGCAGTGAACAGCTTCCGATTGGACTGTCTTCTCCCCAGATTTCATCTACTACAATATTGTATTTCTGCAAAATCTTTTGTATTTTTCCAACTGTTATCTGGGGAGTACACTCTTTAAAATGTGTCTGGTCTATATGTCCCACTGTAACCTCCAATAAATATGGCTTATTAAACTGGTTCCAAAACTATTTATGCCGCCAGCCAAAGGCGGCGGCATAAGGATTAACTTATAGTTTAAAAAAATTTTTAAATTAAATTGTAATTAATGCAATAGGAGTAATTGTAATCCAGGTACTTCCAACAGCTTCACTGCCATCCCCGCTGTCAGCTACAATATCGGCTTTTTCATTTTTCAATAAAGCCGACCTTGCCTTAAGATATTTTGCCTTTACTTCTTCCAAATAAGCAATAATATCTTCATCACTCACATGCTCTCCATCAACATCAATAATGCGGCGGAAATCTGTCAAACTTCTGCACTTCTGTAAATCCTCCAATGCATCCGATGCTAAAATAGCTTTTTCAATTCTTTCCCTTACTTCCATTGTCATAAATAAAAATCCTCCTTTCATTTGCAAAAAAACTTTTACAGTTAGGAATATTGCCAATTACAAACCATTTCCATTGCTACTTTACTTAATAAGATTAAAATTATTTATACTGATAATATCATATGATTGATAATTTTGCAACTATATTTTTACATAAAATAGTATAAATATAAATACTACACAGTTGCAGCAATGTATGACCGGATTAGTTTTTATTTCGTATACATACACTATACTCTGCTTTTCCTTTTACATCAAATATTTTTTGCATTACAGGCAGTTGAAATTTACTACAAGGATTTAACAGTAAGCCATATAAAACCTTTTTTATAGCACTACATCCACTAGTTACAGGCTTCCCTTTGTAGAAAGCACACCTGCAATCCTATTATCATATTCAAGTGCCCTGTCAAGAGCCTTTGCAAAAGCTTTAAACGTTGCTTCAATTATATGGTGGTTATTAACCCCGTCAAGCATTTTAAGATGAAGGTTCATTCCTGCACTGTAACTTACTGCATAAAAAAATTCATGTAACATCTCTGTATCAAAACCCCCGACCTTTGGCACAGTAAGTTCTATATCATACATAAGATATGGCCGTCCAGATAAATCCAAGGCACATAACACAAGTGCTTCATCCATTGGCAGTATACATTCACCAAACCGCTTAATCCCTTCCTTACTGCCCGCTGCCTCTTTTATTGCCTGTCCTAATACAATACCAGTATCTTCAATAGTATGGTGTGAATCAACCTCCAAATCCCCTCTGGCTGATACCGTAAGGTCAAAAAGCCCATGCCTTGCAAAACTTTCAAGCATATGGTCAAAAAAACCAATACCTGTACTTATATCTGCCTTGCTTGTACCATCAATGCCAAACCCAATCCTAATATCTGTTTCCCCTGTCTTTCTGGAAATATCTGCACTGCGTCCCATATCAAATCTCCTTTATCATTATCTACACTTATATTTTACAATAATTTAACCAGGCCACTTGAAAAGCAAGTGGCTCTGGTGTATAATTTACTTAGAAAAGTTTCTGGGATTATAGTTCCCCAGTTGCCCTCAGTAATAATAATCAAAAAGAAATATCATTTACTTTGGACGGTAGGATGTTATTGGCATCACCCTCTTTCGTTAATACTAGAGGGCAACTGTAAAAATCCACATCCTGCTTTGTTTTCAACTATACTTTTTTATTATATCATATTATTATTAAATCACAAATAAAATTTTCTTATAATTCCAAGTTCTATATTATTGCAAAAATACAAAATATTTGAATTGAAAAAACATGTATAAATGTTACCAAAAACAGATAGAATATACATTGTACAACATATATACTTATTCTAGTTTTACAAATACATTTCCATCAATAACTTTCACTGATTTATCATTAGGATACTTATCCATCTGGTCTATTTCACTTTTATACTGGCTATACTGTTCTTCTGTAATTTCTGAATAAGTTTTTCCTAGATAATTCAATATAAACTTATTTCTTGAGTACATGTTTATCTGTTCTTTAGAAATAAAATTACTACCATAATATGGAACTCCTGTCCAGTTTTCCTCATAAGCTGCATCAGTTATATTTTTTCCAACAAATATAACCGGCATATTTTCATTATAACCTTCCGCAGATTCTATTCTGCAATACAATCTTTCAAAATAATTTTCAGTCTTTTTATTAGCATAATACAAAGCATTATAATTAACATTACTAAACCATATATAATTTAATATTGCTAATATAAATACAAAAATCAAAATACTATTACCCCCCCCCCCACGCCCATTATCTTTTTTTCTATATTTATTTTACCATATCCAGCTTTTTCAAAAAAAATTAAAGGCAGATAAAATATTGAAATAGTCCCTAAAGACATCATAGTTCTTATATCTGATTCTGGCACCATTATAATAATTGAATGTGAAGCTAATGGCAATATAGCAATAAAAATACACAACCCTGCAAATTTTAACTTACTACAATTTTTCCATGTGAAAAATAATGAAACCAAAATATATAAAAAAATTAAAAATATAACTACTTTGGCAAGTAAATTTGCATTTATTGAAATAAAATCTTCTTTAAATAACATAAGGTATGACGAATAAACTTTGTATAATAATGCTGGTATTTGTCCTAACTCTATAATACCCATTTTATTTATCCCTTTATATTCTACCAATTCCCTATTAAAAATTCCAAGGCAGAAATTTAAAATTATTCTGTATATTATGTAACCTAACAATAATGAAATAAAATAATAGACAGCCTTTTCTATTATTTTTGTCCAGTTTACATTTTGGTCCAGACAATTTTCAATTAAACATAAAACTAATACAGAAGCTATAAAAGGAAAATATGCCTGGTAAATGCCTAAAGAACATGCATATAAAATTCCTGATAATAATAGAAAAAGTATTTTCATAAAAATACTTTTTACAGAAAATACTTTTTCTATAAAATAAATACCAGCCAGACCTGACAAAATTGCAATCATATAATAATGTATTGTAAATGTAAAAAACATAGTATCTGCTATAGAAGGAAAAACAACAGTTATTGCAGATAACAAAATACATATATATTTATCCCTGATTTT
>DKYP01000059.1 GCA_002499945.1 Lachnoclostridium sp. UBA7097 | reverse complement strand
AATCTAATCGTTCGTGAGTATAGAAAGAAGTGGAATATATGCAGAAAAGGATACTTGGAAAAGAACTCATGGTGTCAGCTGTTGGTCTTGGCTGTATGGGATTTTCACATGCTTATGGTGCGCCTGTTGAGAGGAAAGAAGCAGTAAAGCTTATAAGACAGGCAGCAGATATAGGATATACATTTTTTGATACAGCAGAGGTTTATGGCACAGCGGATGACCCGCACCAGAATGAAGTGCTTGTAGGTGAGGCATTTAAGGATTGCCGGGATAAAGTTGTAATTGCTACTAAGTTCGGGATTCATTTTGATATGGAAAGCAGTGCACTTAATAAAACTTTAGTGCCAGATTCACGGCCAGAAGTAATAAGGGCTTCCGTTGATGCTTCGTTAAAAAGGCTTGGTACAGATTATATTGACTTATATTACCAGCACCGTACCGACCCGGCTGTTCCCGTAGAAGAAGTGGCAGGTGTGATGGAAGATTTAATTAAAGAGGGAAAAATAAGGTACTGGGGGCTTTCGGAGGCTTCAGAAGAAACTATACGCAAAGCCCATAAAGTCTGTCCGGTAACAGCAGTACAGAACCGTTATTCAATGATGGCACGCTGGCATGAAAAACTGTTTCCTGTGCTGGAGGAACTTGGTATAGGCTATGTAGCTTTCTCGCCACTTGCCAATGGGTTTTTATCTGCAAAGTATAATAAAGAAACAAAGTTTGACAAGGTTTATGATTACCGCAGCATGATGCCACAATTCAGTGGACAGGAAATTGGAAAGAATGACGGGCTGGTTTCCTTGCTTGAAAGCATGGCACAGGAATTAAATGCAACACCTGCACAGGTTTCACTTGCATGGATGATGTGCAAGAAACCATATATTGTGCCAATACCAGGAACAAGAAAACCAGAACGCATGAAAGAAAATGCAGGTGCAGCAGATATTACTTTAACAGCAGTTGAGGTAAAAAACATTGATGATGCACTGGAAAATATGGAAATGTCAGATGTATTTGGTGGTTCAAAAATAGTAAAGTAAAGGAGAGAAACCTTATGAAAGATTTTATTTATTCTTACCCTGTAAAAGTATATTTTGGAGAAAAAGCAGCAGAAAAAGCATTGCCAGCAGAGCTTGCAAAGACTGGAAAGACAGTAATGCTTGCCTATGGCAGTGGTTCAATTAAAAAGAATGGCATATATAATGAGATTTGTACTTATCTGGAAGAGGCAGGAAAGGAAATAATTGATTTTCCAGGAATTATGCCAAACCCAACTTATAAAAAGGTGCAGGAAGGGGCGGCACTTGCTAAGGAGAAAGGCGTAGATTTTATCCTTGCTGCAGGCGGGGGCTCTGTTATTGACTGTTGCAAAATTATAGCAGCACAGGCTGTGACAGATAAAGATATATGGGAAATGGAATTTAAAGACCATGTGTTTCCATCAGAATTTCTCCCAATGGGTGCAGTTGTCACCGCTTCAGGAACAGGCGCAGAGATGAATAATGGTGCAGTTATTACTAATGAAGAAACAAGGCAGAAAGCGGGGGTTCTTGGGGCATATGCAGATTTTGCAGTGCTTGACCCTGCCTGTACAATGTCACTTCCAGCCAGACAGGTTATTTCAGGGGCATTTGATACATTAAGCCATAGTATGGAAACGTATCTTGGTTCACCAAGGGATATTAACCTGTCTGATGAAATTGGTGAGGCAGTTATGCGTAATGTTATACGCAATATGCGTGTGCTTTTAGATGATATATATGATAAAGAGGCAAGAAGTGAACTTATGTGGGCATCTGCAATGGCAGAAAATGGTATTCTTAAAATTGGGAAGGTAACAGATTTCCAGGCACACCAGATTGAACACCAGCTTGGTGCATACACAGATTGTAACCACGGACAGGGACTTGCAGTTATCCATCCAGTCCTTTACCGCCATATATATAAGGACAATGTAAAACAGTTTGCACGAATGGCAGAAAAGGTATGGGAAATACCAGCAGAAGGAAAGACACAGGAGGAACTGGCAGAAGCAGGGGTAAAAGCACTTGCAGACTTTATAAAAGAAACCGGGCTGCCATCTTCATTTACAGAAATGGGAATTACAGATAAGGGCATATTAAAGAAAGTTGCAGACACATGTAATATTACAGCAGGCTGTTGTAAGAAACTTTCAAGAGAAGAGATTCTTGAAATCCTGGAGGAATGTTTTTAATGTATAGAATATATAAAAAAAGTGCAAAAATACCTGTATTGATAATATTTGGAATAATTATATTTTTAAATGGAATTACAGCAGGGGCAAATATATATTTAAAACAAAAGAGCAATGCTGTTACTTCTGGAACAGAAAAGTACAGGGATTTTTCCGTTGATAATGTTTTACATTCAAAAAATAACGGGGATATCCATTATAATGTATACTTCCCAGACTCTTATGATGGCAAAACAAAACATGCGTTATTTGTAACACTTCCAGGCTACCAGGGACTGTATTTCCAAGGAGTGGCAGAAAATATAAAGACAGAGGATTTTGGTTTTGAAGCAAGAAAATATAATAAAAAAATGGTTATACTTGCGCCACAGTTAAATGACTGGCAGGAAACATCAGCAGACCAGACAATAGCACTTGTTGAATATTTCCTAAGCCATTATAAAATTGACCTGTCAAAAGTTTATATTAATGGATATTCTGGCGGCGGTGAAACTTTATCTATAGTCCTTGGAAAAAGGCCAGAGCTGTTTACAGCTGCATTAATGTGCAGTTCACAATGGGATGGAAAGTACAAACCAGTTGTTAAGGCAAAGACACCAGTTTACTTTGTTATTGGTGAAAGTGATGAGTATTATGGTCCAGGACCGTTTAAAAAGGCATATAAAAAGCTGTATAACCTGTACAGGAAACAGGGGCTTTCAAGAAAACAAATCAATAAATTGCTGGTTCTTGATGTAAAAGACAGCAGTTACTTTGCAGGAACTGGTATTACATACCAGCATGGCGGCGGATACCTTTTTAGCCGTGATAAAAAAATAATGGGCTGGCTATTTAAAAAGCAGATATAAGGGGGATTGTGTATGAGAAAATTATCTTTAGTTATTTTAAGTATTATGCTTGCAGCCAGCTTACCGGCCTGTGGGCGTACAGGGCGTACAGACAGCCAGGCAGGGGGAAACAGCGCAGCCAGGACACCAGCAGCCCAGAAAGATGGTACTACAAATAATACAGAAGAAAATAACCAGGCAAAAAGCAGCCAGACAGGTAATTCCAATATTTTAATTGCATATTTTACTGTCCCGGAAGATGTGGAAGCCTCTGGCAATGATGCAGTAGCAGGAGCTAGTATTGTGGTTAAAGATAATGAAAGAATGGGCAACACAGAATATGTCGCAGGAATTGTACAGAAAACTACAGGAGGGGATTTATTTAAAATTGAAACTAAAGATGCTTATCCCCTTGAACATGATACATTAGTAGACCAGGCAGCAGACGAGCAGGATAAGAATTTAAGGCCAGAACTTTCAGGGCATATAGAGGATATTGGAAAGTATGATACTATAATCTTAGGATATCCAAACTGGTGGGCTGATTTGCCAATGCCTGTTTACTCATTCTTAGAGGAGTATGATTTTAGCGGAAAAACTATTATTCCATTTGTTACACATGGTGGCAGTGGTTTTTCAAGTACAATTAGTACAATTTCAGAACTCCAGCCTGATGCGGATATAAGCAGCAATACACTTTCACTGCCAAGGCAGGATGTAGCAGATGGGGAAGAAGAAACCAGGGAATGGGCAGAAAGCCTTGGGCTTGGTACATCATCATAACAGCCAGCAGGGAGGTGCCATATGGATAAAAAAGGTGTAAAAAACTTCCCAGTTGCATTGGTGGCAGCTGGAATAGTAATTCTTGTAATACTTGGTATTATTGCCAGGTATAAATGTAAAAACTATATGTGTAAAGTTTCTGTTACTGTGGCTCTGGCTGCAAATGCCACACCGTCATATGAAAAGGTTACTGCACAAACAAAAGTAGTGGATGTAATTAATAATAAGGCATTTGAGGGATATGGAAGGCTGTTGTTCCCGGTAGATTACCCGGCTTCTGAAAGCCTGCCATTAAGCCAGGTTGGAAACCTTATGCCATACCATAATTATATCAATACAGACAAGACTGTTGAAATTGTAAATACAATGCTTGGAAAAAGGGCAGGCGGTGAAACAATTTTTTATGATATTTATACAGATGAGGAAAAAAGGAAAGACCCTGATAAAGAAGATACTGGACTCTTTTTCTTCCGTGGAAATCCAGGTGCAAAATTTGCAGTAATAAATGCAGGAGGAGGCTTTGCATATGTAGGCGCTATGCATGAAAGTTTCCCACATGCACTTGAATTGAGCAAAAAAGGTTATAATGCTTTTGCGCTGGTGTACCGTTCAGGAGGTGCACAAAGGGCATGTGAAGACCTTGCGAGGGCAATAAGTTTTATATTTAGCCATGCAGATGAATTACAGGTAGATAAAAAATGTTATTCACTATGGGGAGGTTCAGCAGGTGCAAGGATGGCTGCATATCTTGGTTCTTATGGACCCGGGGAGTATGGTGGTGACAGCCTGCCACGTCCGGGTACTGTAGTTATGCAGTATACAGACCATAGTGATTATACCAGGGAGGACCCGCCAACTTATGTATGTATTGGTTCAGATGATAGCATTGCCAGTCCGCGTACAATGAAAGCAAGGCTTGATAAAATGTCAGCAGCAGGCATAGACACAGAGTTCCATGAATATCCGGACCTGCGCCACGGTTTCGGGCTTGGAATTGGTACATCAGCAGAAGGATGGATTGATACAGCAGTAGCATTTTGGGAAAAGCATATGTAATATATGCCAGTGCTTAATGCAGAATGGAGATTATTATGTTAAAAAACAGAAGAACCAGGAAAATAACAGGAATTATCCTGGCGTTGCTTTTAGTAGCAGGGCAGTTTTTAAATAGTGGGACAGGTGTCCAGGCAGCAAATAAAAAGATAAAATTAAATTCCAAAAAGATAACATTATCTGTAGGGCAAAGCAAAAAATTAAAAGTATCTAATGCTAATGGCAAAAATATAAAATGGAGTTCTTCAAAGAAATCTGTTGCCAGTGTAAATAAAAATGGGCTGGTTAAGGCAAAGAAAGCTGGAAAAGCAGTTATTACAGCAAGTGTTTCAGGCAAAAAATTAAAATGCAACGTTGTTGTACACAAAGCATCTGCAAAACCTTCAAATACCCAGACGCCGGCACAACAGGTAACACCAGTACCAACACAGGCACCAGAAGCAACGCAGACGCCAGAGGCAACAGCAGTA
>DKYP01000051.1 GCA_002499945.1 Lachnoclostridium sp. UBA7097 | reverse complement strand
GTTGACCAACTGAACTACCGTCTCCACATGTGTGGTATCCCCGAACATCTTCTCACACAGCTTCTTTAAACCAAGTCCAAAAGGCTTTCCAAAAGTTACAGACTTTGCTGCTTTCCTTTCTTTTTTAGTTATCTTATGTGGCGGTTTTGATTCAACCATGCTTGCAGTTTCTGTATGTGCATCTTTTTCAGGGTTACGCATTTTTTCAATCATTTCTGTATAATTGGAAAGGGAAACCATAATTCTTTGTTCTACCTGTGACATATCAAAATCCAGCACATATGAATCATCATCATATGCCTTTACCAGAGCTTTAAGGCTTCCTTTCATTGTCTGACCAGGATTTGCTATTCTCCTTGTCTTAATCCTTGCCATGTTGTAGCTCTTAAAGATTTTAGACTCAAGGTTCTCATTTTCGATAGGCTTGTAGTATGATGTGTATTCCTTGTTCAGCTCAGAATATTTCTGTATAACCAAAGCAAGCGGATACCTCTTCCTGTTAAACTCTTCCGCACTGATTAAAACCATAGACTGTGCTGCTTTCTTGTTCTTCTTTTTTAAGACGAGGTATTCATCATAATCAGCCCCATATACCAGAATGTCTTTCTGTAACGCCCTGAAAGGTTTCTCCCCGTCCCCGAGATTATCTGCAAGCAGTTTGTTTACTACCCATTTATCTAACTGCACCTGTGGGTTCTTTCCTTTCGTATACGCCTTTATAGGATACTTCATAATATCAAAGAGTACGTGTTTTAGCTGTGCTGGTTTAAATTCAAATTCGTACACCGCATCTTTATCAGGCACTATGGTTGAAACTGCATCCAGATATTCCTGTTCACTTCCAAACAAGCCAGCTTCATACTTTGCCTTTAGTGCATTAACCGCATTAGTATACTGCACGTATACACTGACATAGCTGTAAACAGTCTGTTTTAAAATATCAATACTTTTCTTTGTATTTCTTGCAAGCTTCAACACTTCATCACCGTAAGTCATCATACCCCAGTACTCAGAGTATGCTAAAATATTGACAAGCGGCATATCCTGCTTCTGGTACCATGCAAAAAGCTGCGGGTCCATCAGTTCTTTTAACTTGTAAAAACAGCCAAGCGTAAAATCTGCATCAGCGCACCCGTAAATCTCCGCCACTTCCCTGTCTTCCAGGTAACGGTATTTATCTTCATTGCCTTTACCTAAAATATTTGACAGCTCAGGAGTTTCTGAATGAAAAAAGTATCTTGTCAGGACTTTAAGCTTCTTGGAACCACGGACAAGGTCAGGGCTGATGTCAAATGCCATCTGCAGGGTATCCTGGTTAAAATACAGTTTCTTTTTGAAATCAAAAAATACCTTCGCATCAAAGCCAGAGTTATGTCCGATAACATTAATCGATTTCCTGCTGATACACGCCTTGCAGGCTTTACCAAAGGAAGAACCGCTCCCGCCACTGGAAACAGCTTCGTAGTAAACAACTTCCCTTTCGCCGCTAAAGTTCTCAAAAAGCTCACAAAGCCTGTTCACCACATAACTGCCATCAACATTAGAAAAATGTTCCATGTCAATAAAGATTACAAAACTATGCCCGTATTCCCAGCAGATAGGTATTGCCACACAATGGTCTTTTGCAGGGTTACTTTCACTAAGGTTACAAATATTAAACCCTGTAGTTTCAGTATCTATAGCGACATCAAAAAGCCTTCCAGCTTCCCGGGCACTTACTATCTCCTTAACCATAGGTGTCATGATTTTTAATTCAAAATCTTCCAAAGAATCTATGCTCTGGTAATCCTTCAGCAAACACCCGTCTTTCTTGTACCAGCCCATATCAAGCACCCTGCACAATGCTTCATAATCAATCTTTTCAAGCATAGACACAAGGTACTGGTTCTTCCTCTGGCTCTTCAGTTCCTCCAGTGGTAAATCTTTAAGCTTCAGATTGTACGAAACCTTTGATAACTCTACAACTACATTCTTTGCAGAAATCCTAAGATACTTGTACAAGCCATTCTCTGTTTCATAGTTTAACTGTACATTCGCATCAGCAGCATCAAATACTACACACTCCGCACCATCCTGTATTTCCCGGCAATTAGTTAAGATTTGATTTTTTGAAAAACCATAGCTCTTCGCATATCTAATGGCATCAAGCACAACACCAAGTATATTGCTGTTTCCGTATTTTAAAATATGTCCTGTTTTTTTGTGCTTCCTCACACACTCAATAACATAGCCCAGATTAAAATTGTCCTTTACCTGTTCCCTGCGGTTCAGTACAGGAAATTTAAATTCTTCTCCTGAAAGGCTTCCCAGCCTGTCTTCAACGTGTACTGTGGAAAGCAACGTATAAGTTTCTGTGTTATTTACATCATTCAGATGTATAAAAAAGTCAGTATTATTATACCTGAATCCCCCAAGCAAGTTCATCTCTTCTAAGCACCTCACCTATATACTCGTATGGTTTGTAAGTCCTGAAAGGGACTTCATAATCATCAAATGTTCCATCCAGCTGGTGTAACTTAACTACATCATTAAACACCTCTGATGTACAAGCCAGTACAGAGGAATAACTCATACTCCTGATAACAGTTTTATTACCTTTAGCAGATAACTGCCTGCACACATCAGCCATCACATAAAACTTCAGCCTGTGAAGCACAGACAGAAGCTTACGGTAAAACTCGTAAATCATATAAGGCACCTGCTCATCTTTCGGTATCTCAAGGTTTTCCTGTACCCTTGTAGATAAATCTGACATTTGCTGGTAAAACTCATTACTTGCACTCAGCAAACTATCGAAAGTCACTTCAGTACCTATACGTGCAAAGTCCCTGTTTAACAGAGACCTTGACACAACATTATAATCTTTAATTTTCCGGATATCACGGATACGGCATCCATACCCCCTGTGCATAATAAAATCGAGGCAGCCACTGAAATCCACTATAAGTGCCAGATTAGTATAAAAGCTTGACCCGTATGCTGCCACGGCAAGGGCTTCTAAATCATACAGATTGTCACACGCTGCTTCACCAACCTGCTCATACTGGCGTCCATCATCCAGCAGTTTGTACAGTTTACTTTTGTAGCCCTGGAGAGCTGCCTTATCAGAAAAGTAAGGCTCAAGCCCTGACAAATCCTTATAGCAATCTTTAAGCTCAAAACCACGCTTTTGTATCTGGGCCATAGTCCTGTTTATCTTGACATTAAGGTCAGGGTCAAATAAATCGACTTGCAAATTTCAGCACCTCTTTTCTGTTTTCCGGTTTCTTTTCTGATATTTCTACTTCTGCAACATCTTCCCTGAAGGGTACATATTCCCGGTGGTCTAAATCGTACAAGAAATTTTCCTTTGCCTCAACACCAAACTGTTTAAGCACTTCTGTATCCAGTGATGTATGAATACTTCTCCTGCTGCCATCCAGATAAATCCATGTTACCCAGGCAGTACCATTTTCTAACAACTTTATACCTCCATTAACAGGCAGATAACTTCGCCTTTAAATTTAATAGTATCTCATCAGACATTTCACTGACAAAACCTTGTTTAGTAAGGGGCTCAACTTCAACAACAAATCCCGTCTTATGTACATATTTCCTGCCTTTGTACACATATCTTGTGTTACTGCCTGCCATTACATAACCTAGTTCATCAAACTCTGCCAGAATAGTAAGCTGCTGTGCCACATCCATATCAACCTCACCTGTAAGGTATCTTGAATTAAGGTATGGTACTTTGCCTGCAAGAATTTTATCCAGTTCAGAGTTGCTTGAAACACACGAATCCTTGAGAGAACCAAAAGTGATTTCAGACTTCTTTTTCAAAATCTCATAAAACCTGAACTGGTCTTGTAAATTAGCAAAAAGATTATTAAAAGACTTTTTAATACATTCTGACCTCCTGCGGACTGCTTCTGCATAATTTTTAATGCCAGCCCTTCTGACAAACAAAGACGGGTCTTTATCTGACACCACACTTTCCAGCATTTCCACTGATTTAATATCCTGCGGCAGGCTGATAAAATCTGTAATAGCTGTTGCACGTATTGATAAAAGGCATATATCAGACATATTTGAATACATTCTCCCTAAAATACTATGGTTCTTTAAAAAGTACCTGCCCATCATTACAGTAACTTTCCAGAAACTCCAGTAGTCTTCCCAAGTTACATCCCACGCAGACGGATTATTGCCCTTTATTGACACAATATCTGCCTGCTCTCCCCACAAAAACCACATGGAAATACGCAGGGCATAAGCCCTCATTAAAAGAACCTTATGCATAAACTGCGCACTTTTCTCATCTTTCACATAATATTCTGGCAGGTATACCACATCCAGAAGATTCTGGTTTTCTAACAAATACCTGCCAGCATCACTATAGACAGGGTGGTCTTCAGGCATTTTAGAGGCTGCCCTTAACAGAGATGAAAAAATACAGACTGCCACATAATTAGAAACATTTTCACGCAGCCTGTTCAAAAGTTTTCCAACAAAAGAACAGATATACCTTGCAAATTCATGTGATAAAACATTGTAGTCTGCGTATTGTTTCTGTAGTAAAACATTAGTATCCAGAAGATTAGGTGTACCAATTTTTGCAAAAACAGAATTAATAAGACCAACATCACTAAAGGATTTGTAGCTTATCCTGTAAGCATTATTTAATGTACTTAACATTTCCTTTTCAAGCCCTGCGTTGTCATACCTGGCAATGGCAGCATCTATAAAAGAAACTGGTGTCTGTGACAACAAGCCGAGGTTGACATCATGCCTTATAACCTGCTGCCTGCTTAACAGATTAAATACATAATCATTACTGTACAGATATTTAATTAACGTGAGTTCGATAAAAAT
>DKYP01000092.1:8006-25131 GCA_002499945.1 Lachnoclostridium sp. UBA7097 | reverse complement strand
TAAAAAATTACGTAGAAAATTATATAATATATACAAATTATAGATAAAACTAAAATAAAATCAAAAAAAGTATTGAAAAATTTATAAAAATGTTTATAATATAAAATACAAATATTGAGAGAGGAGAGGAAAGTATATGGGAAAAATCGGGGTAGTTGGAAGTATTAATATGGACATGACAGTAAAGGCAGAAAGGATTCCGCTTAAAGGTGAAACAGTAAAAGGCGGGGAACTGAAGTATATTCCAGGAGGAAAAGGTGCGAACCAGGCTGTTGCTATGGCAAAGCTTGGTGCTAAAGTTGAAATGTTCGGATGCGTAGGGGATGATGCTGCCGGGGCAAGTCTTATAAAAAACCTGCAGGAGACAGGTGTTGAAACAAAATGTATCAGGACTGTGGCAGGTATACCAACCGGGCTGGCAATGATAACAGTTGGAAACAATGACAACACCATTGTTGTTGTAGCAGGAACAAATGACTGTGTGGATATAAGTTACGTGGATGAAGTAAAGGATTCACTTCTTGAGTGTGAAATTGTCCTGCTGCAGCATGAAATACCACAGGAAACAGTTGAATATGTCACCAGGCTGTGTGAAGAAAATGGTGTAAAGGTAGTATTGAATCCAGGGCCTGCACGGCCAGTAAAACAGGAAATCCTGGAGAAGGTAACGTATCTGACACCAAACGAGCATGAAGCTGTAATCCTGTTTGGCAGAAATGTTTCTTTTGAGGATATGATGAAAAAATATCCTGAAAAACTTGTGATTACACAGGGTTCACGCGGAGTCAGTACATGCCTTAAAAATGGGGAAGTAGTCCTGGTACCTGCAAGAAAATCAAATGTCGTGGATACCACCGGGGCCGGGGATACTTTAAACGGGGCATTTACTGTAGCCATTACTGAAGGTATGGATATCAAAAAAGCCCTGGCATTTGCCAATACAGCGGCAGGACTGTCTACAGAAAAGTTTGGGGCACAAGGCGGAATGCCTTCCCGTGATGAAGTAATAAAAGCAATGGAGGGGTAAGCGTATGAAAAGGAACGGAATTATAAATGCAGATATTTCAAGGGTACTGTCTTATATGGGACATAAGGACACCCTGGCGGTGGGAGATTGTGGCCTTCCAATCCCAGAGGAAACGGAACGCATTGACCTGGCACTTAAACCAGGAGTCCCGTCTTTTATGGAAGTCCTGGAGGAGATTGTAAAGGACATGAAAATAGAAAAAATTATCCTGGCAGAGGAAATCAGGGAAAAAAACCATGATGTCCTGGAAGAAATCCTGGCTCTTGTAAATGAAATGGATACAGAATGTGAGATTGAATATATACCACATACAGAATTTAAAATGTGTACAAAAGCCTGCAAGGCAGTTGTACGTACAGGAGAAACAACACCATATGCAAACATTATCCTGCAGTCAGCATGTTTGTTCTGAAACTTGTGGAAATTCCAAAATTTCCCGGATTAGCATGTTATATAATTTCAAACAAAAATAGAAAGGGGGAAGGCAGATGCAGATTGAAATGAAGGGTATTGACAAATCTTTTGGGTCAAACCAGGTACTGAAAGATGCCGGTTTTGTTCTGGAAAGCGGGGAAGTCCATGCACTTATGGGAGAAAATGGTGCTGGGAAAAGTACCCTGATGAAGATTTTGACAGGTGTCTACACAAAAGACAAAGGTACAGTCATTGTAGATGGCAAAGAAGTTAATTATAAAAATCCCCAGGAAGCGGAAAAGGCAGGGATTGTGTTTATCCACCAGGAATTGAATGTATTGTTTGACCTGACAGTAGAAGAGAATTTATTTATGGGGAAAGAGATTAAGAACAGGTTTGGATTTTGTAACCAGAAAGCAATGAGGCAGAAAGCCGGGGAGGCACTTGGACGGCTGGGTGTACAGATTAATCCAGGAGAAGTTATGTCTAATCTGTCTGTAGGGCAGCAACAGATGATTGAAATTTGTAAAGCCCTGATGGTAGATGCAAAGGTTATTATCATGGATGAACCTACAGCTGCACTGACCCAGAGCGAAACGGTAGTGCTTTTTGAGGTAATCAAGTCACTACGCAAATCAGGTGTTTCCATTGTCTATATTTCCCACAGGATGGAAGAAATATTTGAACTGTGCGACAGGATTAGTGTACTGCGTGATGGTACATATGTAGGAACAAGGAATATACCAGAAACCAATATGAATGAAATTGTCAAACTGATGATTGGACGTGAAATAGGGGAACGTTATCCAGAACGTAACTGCAAGATTGGAAATACTGTCCTCAAAATTAGCGGCCTGACCAAAAAAGGGGTGTTCCAGGATGTGGCATTTGAAGTGAAGGCAGGTGAGGTTCTGGGTGTGTCAGGACTTATGGGTGCAGGAAGAACGGAAATTATGCAGGCTATTTTTGGCAACCTGTCCTATGAATCCGGTAAAATTGAGATTAATGGCAAAGAAGTACATATTAAATCCCCAATACAGGCAATAAAAAGTGGCATTGGTTTTATTACAGAGGACAGGAAAGTAGAAGGGCTTATGCTGGAAGAAAGCATTGAAAAAAATATTGCACTTGCCAACCTGTCCATTATTTCCAATAACTATGTGATAGACCGTAAGAAAGAAAGGGATTTGGTTAAAAAAGGAATCAATGAACTGCATATCAGGTGCTTTGGCCCATTCCATGAATGTAATAATTTAAGTGGTGGTAACCAGCAGAAGGTAGTGTTTGCAAAATGGGTATACACAGAACCCAGTATATTAATTCTGGATGAACCGACAAGAGGCGTGGATATTGGTGCGAAAAAGGAAATTTACAGTATTATTAATGACCTGGCGGCAAAAGGGGTGGCAATTATTATGGTATCCTCTGAACTGCCTGAAGTTTTAGGAATGAGTGACCGTATAATGGTAATCCGTGAAGGTTCTGTCATGGGAATTATATGTAAAGAGGAAGCAAACCAGGAAAATATTATGACATTAGCGACAGGAGGTGCTGTTTAATGGAAAATAATAAGAAAAAAATCACAGATTATATGCAGGATTTGGGCGCTCTTATTGCGCTGCTGCTGCTGGTTGTCGGAATTAGTATTATAAGTCCTGAATTCAGGACAGGAAGCAACTTTTTGTCCCTGCTCCGCCAGTCATCAATTAATGGACTGATTGCATTTGGCATGACCTGTGTTATCCTGACAGATGCCATTGACTTGTCCGTTGGTTCGGTTCTGGCATTGAGCACAGTACTTTGTGCAGGCATGATTTCAGCTGGTGTCCCTGCAGGGATTGCCATGATTTTAGCACTGGTGATTGGGACAGTACTCGGTGCCATAAGCGGATTCTTAGTAACAAAAGGAAGGCTGCAGGCATTTATTGCAACACTTATTACAATGACTGTTTACCGCGGCTTGACAATGATTTTTACAGGTGGGAAACCTATTTCTAACCTGGGAGATAGTTTTGTGCTGAAACTGGTAGGAAGAGGTAATTTTTACCATATACCTATCCCGGTTATCCTGCTGCTGGTAATTTTTGCCGGGTTTTACTTCCTGTTAAACAAGACAACTTTTGGACGTGCTGTTTATGCAACTGGAAGCAACTGGAAGTGTGCTAAACTTGCAGGTATTAATATTAATAAAACAAAGATTATTGTATATGCAATTTCCGGTTTTATGTCTGCATTATCAGGCCTGATTCTTCTGTCCAGGCTTGGCTCTGCACAGCCTACCCTTGGTTCAGGGTACGAACTTGATGCAATCGCAGCTGTAGCCCTGGGCGGAACAAGCATGAGCGGCGGACGTGGAAAAATTTATGGAACTTTAATAGGTGTGCTTATTATTGCGGTATTGAACAACGGCCTTAATATCCTTGGTGTATCATCTTATTACCAGGACGTAATCAAGGGATTTGTAATTCTGGTTGCCGTATTATCCGACCGAAAAAGATAATATGCACAGCAATTTAGAACAGATAGTGAAAGGAGAGAACAGATATGAAAAAAATAATGGGTATCCTGCTTGCATTGTGTATGGTATTCGTCCTGCCTGGCTGTAACGCAATTACTATTGACGGTGAAGGACAGGCAAGGGAAAATGCCGGGAATGGTTCTATAGGGCTTTCTGTTTCCACGCTGAACAATCCGTTTTTTGTGTCACTTGCGGATGGTGCCAAAGCCACAGCTAAGGAAAAAGGTGTAAGCCTGGCAGTTGCAGATGCTGGGGACGATAGTGCAAAACAGCAGAATGATATTGAAGATTTAATTTCAAGAAATGTTAGTGTGCTTATTGTAAATCCAGTAGATTCTGATGCGGTAGCCCCAGCAGTGCAGAATGCAATTTCCAAAGGGGTCAAGGTGATTTCTGTTGACCGCGTGGTAAACGGGGTTGATGTAGACTGCCAGATTGCATCTGATAATGTAGCTGGAGCAAGAATGGCTACAGAATACCTTGCCGGGCAGATTGGTGAAGGGGCAAAAGTAGCAGAGCTGCAGGGAGTTCCTGGTGCATCTGCTACCATTGACAGAGGTGCTGGTTTCCACGAAGCAGCAGACAAATCTTTAGATGTGGTGGCAAGCCAGAGTGCTAATTTTGACCGTGCAGAAGGAATGTCGGTTATGGAAAACATACTCCAGTCAGATGGCTCTATCAAAGGAGTATTTGCCCATAATGATGAGATGGCACTGGGAGCACTGCAGGCAATAGCGGCAACTGCAAAAGATATTAAAGTTGTTGGTTTTGATGCTACTGATGATGCTGTAAATGAAGTCAAAGCTGGAAGGATGCTGGCTACTGTTGCCCAGAAACCAGAACTGATGGGTGAAACAGCAGTCCTTACATCGATACGCCTGATTGCTGGTGAAGAAGTAGAAAAATCCCTGCCAGTAGAAGTAGAACTGGTTACTAAGTAAAAAAGAAAAGAAACAAATATATTAAATAGTAAAAAGGACGTTGCATATGGTCTTAACTAATGGCTTGGCAGCGTCCTTTGCTATATGGGCAGAAATATACAAAACTTTAATAAAAATGTTTTCTGTATTATAAATAAATTAAATGCAGGTGAATATATTAGTAATAATTCTTTTCTGGGCAGGAAATTATTTATGGAAGAAGAACTTACTGATATTTCAAATGAAGATGAGAATATGGTTATTAAGTATTTATTGGATATTATGAAGGAGCATGGCATAATTACAGATGAAGAATATATAAAAGTTTTATATAGATATTGCCAGGGGGTGTGAATATGGATAACAAAGAATTAAGAGCTGTATTTTATGCAAGGGTAAGTACAGAAGAAGAAAAACAGTTAAATGCCATAGAAAAACAGATTGAGGAAAATAAGGAAATTATAAAGGAAAAAGGCTGGATTTTAATTGATGGATATATAGATAAAGGCATAACTGGCACACAGGCAAAGAAAAGGAATGAATACATAAGAATGTTTGATGATATAAAGAAAGATAAATTTGATATTATTGTAGCAAAAGACCAGACAAGGTTACAGCGCAATACAATGGACTGGTACATATTTTTAAATGAAATCGTACAGAACCAGAAAAGATTATACCTTTATCTTGAAAATACATTTTTTGACCCAAAGGATAAATTTATTTTTGGAATAAAAGCAATGATGGCAGAAGAATATAGCCGGGATTTAAGTAAAAAAGGAAATGCTGCAAAAAAGAGAAGACAGGAGAAAGGCAAACCAATTATCACAAACCGTACATGGGGATTTAAAAATATTAATGGTGAAATTTATATAGATGATGAAGAAGAAAAAATTATAGAAAAAATTTACCAGATGTTTGCTGATGGTTTTGGTGGACGGGTAACAGCCAGGGCATTAAGAGATGGCGGGGTAAGAAACAGGAATGGTAAAACACTGTCAGAAAATACTATACGTGGGATTGTTAAAAATCCACTGTATAAAGGCGTTGCAGTAATGAATAAAAGGCATTTTGACTTTGAAGTAAAAAGGATTATTAAGAATAATGAAAATGAGTGGATTTATAGAAAAGGAGTTGTCCCTCAGATTATAGATGATGATTTATGGGAGAAAGCAAACAGGAATTTAAACAGTAGGAAAACAACAGACAGAAGACATAATGTTGGGATTAATAAAGGCAATAATATATTGTCTTCTAAAATTATATGTGGGGAATGTGGTTCAAAATACTGGAGAAATAAAAGAAAAAATGCAATTTACTGGTATTGCAGTGAGGGCGCACGTTCTGGGAAAGTACGTGAAAAAACAGGAATGAAATGTACAACCCTTAACCTGAAAGAAGATGAAGTGCTTGAAGTTATAGAAAATATTGGAAATGAACTAATTTCAAACAAGAAAAAAGAGGAAATACTTGATAATGCAATAAATAAAATTTATATGGAATTGTCTGGCAGTACCAGCAGGGAAAATGCAGAAGACATAAAATTACAAAAGGAAAAATTAAACAGGCAGAAAGACATGCTTATGGATTTTCTCTTAGATGGGACAATTACAAAAACAGATTATTCGTCAAAAATGGAAACAATCAGGGAACAGCTGGAAACCCTGGATAAAAAAGAGGCTGGTTTAAAAATAATTATAGACAATAATACAGGATTATTTGAACGTCTGGATAAAGTGAAAAAGCTTTTTGAAAATAAAGAGGAAAAGGGCATTGGAGTTCCTTTGGTATGTTCCCATATTGAACAGATAAAAGTATATAAAGACAGGCTGGACATATATCTTGATTTTTTAAAAGATACTGGTTATATCCCTGTTAATTACCACAAAAACAAGGAAAAAGGTTTTTATGATATGCCTATCCAGCAACCCAGCCACCGGTCATAAAAAATGTTACATGTACATTATTCTTTTTTAGGATATCAAGTATTTTTTGTGTGTCTTCATTTCCCCATGCAGCATCAAAGCTTAGTGCAACTTTTTTTTCAGGTGTATCCACGCAATAAATTGGCAGTTCTTTGTTGGATATCCTGTTACTAAAGACGGATGTTACGGATTCTGTACCAGTGATTTTACCGCCATAAGCTATGGCAATGCTTGCAAGAAGTATTACAGACAGGACAACAAGCCCGCTCCTCATAAATGATGGGATATTAGTGTCTTTTTGTATATCAAAAGTGTGTTTATCAGGACGTGCTTTATCTGTTGTATTGTTTTCCGTTGTAATATTTTCTTTCTTTGCATGGTAAGTTTCACTCAGGAATTTTGAAAAATGTTTCATTGTTATTTCTCCTTATTATTAAATACTCATATTTTTGTAATAATATATGAATTTATAAGGGAAAAATGCACTTATTCTTAGACAAAGCCATATATATCCTGTATAATGTCTGGGTAATATAAAGATATTTATAGAAATGGAGGCAGTATGACGGAATTAGAGAAGCATTATAATAAATTCTGTGAGGATAAAAGACTGTTAAGGCGGCACGGACAGGTGGAGTATATTACTTCCATGAAGTATATACATGAATTTTTAGGGGAGGGGAAGGATAAGAAAATAATTGATATTGGTGCAGGGACAGGAAGATATTCTGTAGAACTTGCAAATGAAGGGTATGATGTTACTGCTGTTGAGCTTGTTAAATATAATTTAGGCATATTAAAATCCAAGCAAAGCAATGTAAAGGCTTACCACGGAAATGCAATGGATTTATCAAGGTTTGGTGGTGGCAGTTTTGATATGGCGCTTGTATTCGGGCCTATGTACCATCTTTTTAAATTTGAGGAAAAGGTAAAAGTTTTAGAAGAGGCAAAACGTGTTACTAAAGAAAATGGATATATTCTTGTTGCATATTGTATGAATGAATATAGTATGATTACATATGCTTTTAAGAAAAATTTTGCAAAGCAGTGTATTGCAGAAGGGAAGATTGATAAGGATTTTCATTGTATATGCGGTAAAACGGATTTATATGATTATGCCAGGCTTGAGGATATAGACAGGATTAATAAGGCAGCGGGCGGCATCAGGCGTATAAAGATAATAGCGGCAGACGGGCCGGCAGATTATATGAGGCAGGTTCTTGGAAGCATGGACGAAGAAACTTTCCAGATTTTTATGGATTACCATTTAAGTACATGTGAAAGAATGGAACTTATGGGGGCAAGTGCCCATACATTGGATATATTGCAGAAAATACAGGAATAAATTATAAAATATAATAATGCCTGCTGTTTAAGGCTTTAAACAACAGGCATCTGGTAATTATAATTAGTTATTGTGCTGTGCACAGTATTTTTTTATTGCAGAAAAGCTTTCGGCACTGATAACATGTTCTATGCGGCATGCATCTTCAGTTGCAACCTGTTCGTCAACACCAAGGGAAATCAGCCATTTGGAAATAAATTCGTGTCTTTCATATATTACACTGGCAATTTTTTTCCCTTCATCTGTAAGATATATAAAACCTGCATCCGTAACAGTAATATATTTCTTTTCCCTGAGATTCTTCATGGCTACGCTTACACTTGATTTTTTAAAACCAAGTTCATTAGATATATCAACTGAACGGACAACTGGAAGTTTCTGGCTTAAAATTAATATTGTTTCAAGATAATTTTCAGATGATTCATTTACCTTCATATAACACCTATACCCCATTTAAAATAAAATTAAAAGTTTCTGTACCAGTAGTGGCAGTAATAGTAACTGCCTTGCTGGATAATACGTTTAATATGATAACACAAATAGAAAATTAAGTAAAGTTGCCATGTATAAATAAGTTGCACTGGAATTTGTTTTGGTCTATACTGTTTATTATGCATATGCAGATGTTACAGACAGGATTTTTTAATAAACAGCATGGGAATGAGGTTATATATGAAAATTACAGAATTATTAAAAGACAGCAAGGTTACATTATCTATGGAGGTGTTCCCTCCAAAGAATACTACAGCATTTGAAAATGTTATAAAGGCAGTTAAGCAGATATCTGCATTAAAGCCTGATTTTATAAGTGTTACATATGGTGCAGGCGGCGGTACAAGTGAACATACAATAAATATTGCCAAAGATATAAAAGATGAATATGGTGTAAGCTCTATGGCACATCTTACATGTGTATCTTCCACAAGGGAAACTGTAGAGAAACAGCTTGTTAAGATGAAGGAGTCAGGTATTGAAAATATACTTGCACTGCGTGGGGATATACCAGATGAAACAGAATTTCCGTTGCCAGGACAGTTCCATTATGCGGCAGACCTTGTAAGTGAGATTAAGCGTATAGCGCCCGATATGTGTATTGGCGGTGCATGTTACCCAGAGGGGCATCCTGAAGCAGTTAATAAGGCAGAAGATATAAAGCATATTAAAGAAAAAGTTGATGCAGGCTGTGAATTTTTAACTTCGCAGATGTTTTTTGACAATTCAATTTTTTATAATTACCTTTACCGTCTGCGTGAGGCGGGCATTATGGTGCCTGTTATAGCAGGTATTATGCCAGTTACCAAGAAAAGCCAGTTTGCAAAAAGCATACAGTTATCGGGCTGCTGTATGCCAGCAAGGTTTAAGGCAATAGTTGACTGGTTTGGGGATGAACCTTTAAAAATGCAGCAGGCGGGCATTGCATATGCAGCAGGGCAGATTATTGACCTTGTGGCAAATGGCATAAACCATATACATATTTATACAATGAATAACCCGGAAGTTGCAAAAGGGATTATGGAAAGTTTATCGGAAATAATAGGGAAATAACAGAAATGGGTTAGTAAAGTAATAATTATTATTAAAAATAAGAAAACATGGAGGATTAATTTTATGGATAGAAAAGGAATTGGAACAAAGTGTATACATGAGGGCTATAAACCTGGCAATGGTGAACCAAGGCAGGTTCCTGTGTACCAGAGTACCACATTTAAGTATGATACAAGTGATGAAATGGGGCAGTTATTTGACCTTGAAAAAGAAGGGTATTTTTATACAAGGCTGCAAAACCCTACAAATGATGCTGTGGCTGCAAAGATTGCTGCACTTGAAGGCGGTGTGGCTGCTATGCTTACATCTTCAGGACAGGCTGCTAATTTTATGGCAGTATTTAATATATGTGAAGCAGGAGGCCATTTTATATCTTCTTCATCAATATACGGAGGTACATTTAACCTTTTTACAGTTACAATGAAAAAAATGGGCATTGAATGTACAATGATTGACCAGGATATGCCAGAAGAAGAAATTGATAAATTATTCAGGCCAAATACAAAAGCCGTTTTCGGGGAAACTATTACAAACCCTACAGTTGATATATTTGATATTGAAAAGTTTGCAAATATTGCACATAAGCATGGTGTCCCGCTTATTGTAGACAATACATTTGCAACACCTGTAAACTGCCGTCCGTTTGAGTGGGGAGCTGATATAGTTACACATTCTACAACAAAATATATGGACGGGCATGCGGCAGGTGTTGGCGGCTGTATTGTTGACAGCGGTAATTTTGACTGGCTTGCACATGCGGATAAATTCCCAGGGCTTACAACACCTGATGAATCCTATCATGGAATAACATATGCAAAGCGTTTTGGGAAAGGCGCTTATATAACAAAGGCAACAGCACAGCTTATGAGGGATTTAGGATGTATACAGTCACCACAGAATGCGTTTTACCTGAATCTTGGGCTTGAATCACTTCCATTAAGGATGAAACAGCACTGCAGCAGTGCACTTGAAGTAGCAAAATACCTTAATGGGCATGAAAAAGTTGCATGGGTAAAATATCCTGCACTTGAATCAGACGAATCATATGGTTTATTTAAAAAATATACGCCAGATGGTTCATGCGGTGTACTTTGTTTTGGGTTAAAAGGAGGAAGGGAGATTTCAGTAAGTTTTATGGACAAGCTGAAGCTTGCACGTATAGAAACACATGTAGCAGACAGCTGTACATGCCTTTTGCACCCTGCAAGCCATACACACAGGCAGATGACAGAAGAACAGCTGGCTGGTGCAGGGGTAGCACCAGACCTTATAAGGTTCTCCGTTGGGCTTGAAAACCCGGAAGATATAATTGCAGATTTAGAACAGGCACTAAGCCAGATATAATTATACAAACAGAGCAGGCATGTCCTGGGACAGCACTCCAAAACAATTAATACTCTTGCAAATATAGGTTTGCTATAGTAAAATAGTATTAACATTTTAAGGACGGAGGTTATATATGGATACTAATATTTTATTGGAAAGCGGTACTAATGAACTTGAGATTTTAGAGTTTATGATAGCCGGCAATTATTATGGGATAAATGTAGCAAAAGTTAAGGAAATTATGACTTACAGGCCCTTAACACCTATACCAAACGGACATCCAAACGTTGAGGGCGCATTTAGTACAAGGGGTGAAACTATATCTATTGTAAATCTTGCAAGATGTCTTGGGATGGAAGAAAGGACAGATACGCAGAAGGATATGTTCCTGATTACTAATTTTAATGAATGTAATTCGGGATTCCATGTACATGGCGTGGTCGGGATACACAGGGTAAACTGGTCACAGATTATCAAGCCTGACAGTATGGTAAGTAATGGGAGCAATAGTATTACAACCGGTATTATTAACCTTGATGGCAAGCTTGTAATGCTTATTGACTTTGAGAAGATTGTTGCGGATATATCACCAGATATTGGTATTAACCTTTCAGATATTGATAAGCTTGGTACAAGAAAAACAAATAATTCACCAATTATCTATGCAGAAGATTCACAGCTTCTTAGCAACCTTATTTATGACGGGCTTACCAAAGCCGGTTATACAAGGCTTATGCCATGTAATAATGGACTTGAGTTATGGAATATATTACAGAGGTATAAAGAAGAAGGGACAATCGCACAGAATGTGGCATGTGTTGTTACAGATATAGAGATGCCACAGATGGATGGCCACAGGCTGCTTAAGCTTATAAGGAATGACCCTGAATTAAAGGATATACCAGTTATAATATTCTCTTCACTTATTAATGAAGATATGATGAAGAAGGGTAAAAGCCTTGGGGCTGATGCGCAGCTTTCCAAAAATGAAATGGGTGAGTTTATTAAGAAGCTTGATGAGATTATTATGGAGAAAACAGAAAGCAAGGACAGTGCAACATATGAATTAAATGTGTAATTACATGGTGGCAGCCTGCCAGTTAAACCAGTTATACTGCACGCTAGAAAGATTTACCGTGCAGTATAATCGATGCGCACGGCCGCATAAGGAATTATGCCGCTTTGCGGCTGCGGCCGGCGCAATACTCAACTGTCGGTTTTACCGGCGTTGAGTATATATATAATAGTTTAATTGGCAGGCATATACACTGTTATTTATGGACGTACCTAAGCAAGAAGCCTGTTGCACTGTATAAGCCCCCAGCCCTGCCGTGAGTGCGGGTATCCAAGGTCACGGGCAGTATTGCGCAGGTGCAGTTTTACATCTTTATTGGTCATTCCGGGGCGTTTCTGCAAAAGAAGTGCAATGCACCCGCTTACTACAGGTGTTGACATGGAAGTGCCGCTGCGTGCTTTATAGTATTGTTTAATCTGGCTTTCTTTATTGAAATACTTTGTAAACGGCTGGAATACTGCTTTGCTTGCAGGCAGGCAGCTTACAACATTAGAACCGGGGGCAACAATATCCGGCTTTTTAATACATGAATTTGTGGGACCACGTCCTGAATAATCCCTTCCATTACCGTACTGCATTACATCAGATGCACCAACAGTTATAATTTTGCGGCTGTTGCCAGGTGCACCTATGGAATAAGGGCCAGGGCCATGGTTGCCGGCAGCAGTAAGGACTACCATGCCTGCTGTCCACAATCTGTTCACCCCCTGTACAAGAGGGGAATTTTCATCAAAATATTTATTTTTGGTACTTCCTACAGAGATATTTACAATTCTTATATTATATTTCTTCTGGTGGGCAAGAATCCAGTTAATGCCTTCAAGTACATTGCTGGTATTGCCTTCTCCCTTGCTGTTTAATACTTTTATCATATATATGCGGCTTTCTGGTGCAATGCCACGGTACAGCCCGTTGCTTGCAGAGCCATTTCCGGCAATTATCCCTGTTATGTGGGTTCCATGCCCGTTATCATCATAATAATCCGGATATCCGTTTACGGTATCAAAAAATCCTGCAAGGCATCCACCAGCCTCTGTAAGGTCAGGGTGGCTGCCTATACCGGTATCCATTACAGCAATACCTACACCACGCCCTGTAAGTCCCTGGCGTATGGCGTAATTTAAATTTATAGCAGATGCTACATTATTCATGGCAGTCCTCCATACTGTGTATAATCCAGTCCTTTAATAGTTTATGTGAAATTTCCCCAGGGGTGTTTATTTTTTTAGCTAAATGTATTAGAATACAATATATTGGCTGGAAAAAGGGAGAATAAAATGATAACTATACTTATGGCAGTTTATAATGGAGAGAAATATTTAAGGGAACAGTTAGAATCATTTGCAAGGCAGGATTATAAAGAATGGCGTCTTATTGTGCATGATGACGGCAGCAGTGACAATTCAGTACAATTAATTAAGGATTTTGCTTCCAGTGTGCCAAATGAGGTACAAATTTTTATAAACCAGCCGGCATGTGGCAGTGCAAAAGGTAACTTTGCAGGGCTTTTAAATGATGCCGGGGATTCAGGATATATAATGTTTGCTGACCAGGATGATGTCTGGAAAGAGGACAAGCTAAGTGCCAGCATGGATGAAATGCACAGGCTTGAGGAGAAATATGGAAGTGGTATACCGCTGCTTGTGCACAGCGACCTGGAAGTTGCTGGTGAAAATATGGAGATTATATCAAAGTCAATGTTTTCTTATTCAAATATAAGACGCAATGCAACGCTTGGGCAGCTCCTTTTACAGAATAATGTAACAGGCTGTACAATGCTCTGTAATAAAGCACTTTGTGATGGAATTGCACCATTTGCAGCAGATGGAAGGGTAATAATGCATGATTATTTCGCTGCGCTGTATGCCAAAGTGTTTGGCAAAACAGCTTTTATAGATAAAGCCCTTGTAAGTTACAGGCAGCACGGTGATAACAGTGTGGGCGCAAAAGCAGGCAGAAGCCCTGCTTATCTTTTAAAAAGGCTAAAGGACGGAAAAAGGGCATACAAAAAAGCTGTAGCAGCTTCAGTAAGGCAGGCATGGTATTTTCTGGATATATATTCCGGGCAGATGGCAGAACAGTCATTATTTACAGAATGTGTAACTATTATAAAGTATGCTGGTTTATGCAGGATGTCATTGGCAGAAAGGCTTGGATTTTTTATATCCTCAAAGTCATGGAAGAAAGGGTTTATACGTAAGGTTATGCAGGTTTTATGGGGATAATGTTTAGATAAAACGGAGGGATATATTATTGGATAAGATATATAAGGTAATAAAAACTGCATTTAAGTATTTCATTATGTATATGTCAATGTTAATACCCAGAAGCCATAATATATGTGTATTTGGTGCATGGCTTGGGGAACGTTTTTCGGATAATTCCAAACAACTTTTTTTAGAAGTACAGAAACATAAAAACCTGCGTGCAGTGTGGATTACAAAGAGCAGGGAAGCAGCAGCACAAATAGAAAAACTTGGGTATGAAGTGTATATGTGGGGTACAATTAAAGCTGTATGGGTACAACTCCGGGCAAAATGCGCAATAGTTTCTAATGGGATAAGTGACCTGGAACATACATTTCTTGGAAGGGCAGTTATAATTAATTTGTGGCACGGGATACCATTAAAAAAGGTATGTTATGATAATAAATATGAGAAAAACTGGGACAGCCCTGTACAGAAAGCAAGGGATTTTATTGTTAATATACCACTGGGCAATATGTTTTATGTTGCTACAAGCAAAATGTTTACAGAAATATACCAGAGTGCATTCAGGGTAAAAAGGGAACAGGTTCTATGCCTTGGGCAGCCAAGAAGTGATATATTCTTCCAGAAAGAAAAGCCAGAACCTTATTTCCCGGGGAAAAATATTATACTTTACTGTCCCACACACAGAAAAGAAGGTGCACAGAAAATAGATATTGCAAAGCTGTTTGATTTAGGGAGGCTTGAAATATTCCTTAAAGAAAATAACTATTATTTCGTGATAAAAAAGCATTTTTACCACAGACATGAAAAAGAGGAGCTTTCCATGTATCCGCATATTATTGATGCAACAGGCATGGAACTTGATATACAGCAGCTTATTATAGAAACAAAGGCAATGGTAACAGATTATTCAAGTATTTATATAGACTATCTGCTGCTTGGGCTGCCACTTCTTTTTTATTGTTATGATTACGAAGAATACCTTGCAAAAGACCGGGAAATGTACTTTTCTTATGAAGATGTTACACCAGGGTTTAAGGCAAAAAACTTTGATGAACTGCTTAATGAACTGGAAATATTTGCCAGTGATGGAGACGGATATGCAAAAGAGGACAGGGAGAGGGTGAAGAACCTCTTTTACTGCAAAGAAGCCCAGGGCATTGTTAGTGGCAAGCTTGCAAGTCTTATGGAAAACAAGGCTTTTGGATATAAACGGCTTAAAAAGAAAGTGTAAAAATGGCAGAATGGAGGCATGGTATGTTTAATACCCGGGTTATTATGCCTGGAAAACAGGGCAGTATAAAGGATTTATGTCGTATGCTCTGGCTAAGGTGTTTTGATGATACAGAAGAATATACAGATTACTATTTTGACAACAGGTGGAATAAAAGCATAACAATTTTATCAGATAATGTATCAATGCTCCATCTTAATCCATATGATATTTTAATAAATGGCAGGGAAACGGGGATTTATTATATTGTGGGGGTGTGCACTCTTGAAGAATACAGAAGGCGTGGCTATATGGATTCTGTTTTAAAAAAAGCGCTGGAATTTATGTATAAACAAGGAGAGCCATTTACCTATCTTATGCCAGCATCAGAAGAAATATATAAACCTTATGGTTTTACGGGGATTTACCCTGTCCGGGGTTTTAACGGGGAAATCCCGTTTAAAGCGGATATGGTACAGGGGATACAATGCAGATGTTTCTGTATTCCTTACAATATGTTAAAAGACAGGCAGAAAGCAGAGTTAATAAAATATACTGGCAACAAGCTGGCAGGACGCTTTACATGCTATCCGGTGCATAATGAAAGCTATTTCAAAGGACTTTATGAAGAAATGCGTGTGTGTGGCGGGGATATACTAACATTCTGGGATATGGATAAAAATACATGCCTTGGATATATTGTTTATTTATGTGAAGAAATACCTGAGATAATAGAAAGTGTATTTGAAAAGGAGATACAGCGGGAAATACTTACCTGTATAAAGGGGCTGGGGTTTCCACGTATAAAAATATATGAAACAAATTTTTGGAATCTGGGTTATGCAGGAACGGGAAAGCAGAAAAACTACCTTATGGCAAGGATAGTGGATTTAAAGGCATTTGTGGAGTGTATATATACTAAAGAGCGGCAGGAAATGTGGCTTGAGGTTTCAGATGGTATTATAAGCGGCAATAATGGGAGGTGGCATATAATTACAGGGGAGAGGGAAAATATCTGCCACAGATGTGAAAATACAGAGGATGGCAGGGACAGTGCCAGATATACAAAATGTACAATAGAGGAACTGGGGCAGAAATATTTTAATGGAATGGAGTATTTTTTGAATGAACTTGTTTAAAAGGCAGGATTTGTTATTATTCTTCTGTAATATAGACAAGGCCACCTGTATAATAAAATGACATGCTGTATTCTATTACATTTTCTTTGTCAGGCAGATAAAGAAAACCATTATATTCTGCCTGGTTAAAGCCATATAATTCATCAATAATTTCAAGGCTGTATTCTTTGAAATTCTTAAGAAAATTTTTAAGGCTGAGTTTCTTTCCTTTGAAACTGCCATAATTACCATTTTCACTTAATAAATGGATTGCACAGAAATCATAGTCAACATTTTTTATAATAATTGAACCATTAACCTGCCTGTAGGGTTTTGTGGTTTCTGTATATCCATTTTCAAAAATTAAAGTTACATTATTTCCTTCTGTTTTAATTTCATTAATTTTCATATCATGTAAAGAATATGGCATGTTGTGTTTTTCTAATATTGTTTCTTTCATAAACTATCCCCTGTTAAAAAGTGTTTTTG
>DKYP01000092.1:0-7700 GCA_002499945.1 Lachnoclostridium sp. UBA7097 | reverse complement strand
CCGGTAATTTTCATTTTGTATTTCTGATAGTATAGCATAATTACATATGAACAAGCAACTTAAATTCCTGAATAATATTGACATATAAAATATGGTTGTTTATTATATAAATAAGTAATAAAAACACTATGGAGGGGTATTATGGACAGTGCTGGCAGGTGGAAGAAAGAGCTTGAGCTTTTTGAAAAGGGAAAGAGCAGTTATGCGTGGGATGAGATAGAGGAACTGGTGACTGATGAATTTGAGGACGGAAAACTTACATCTGATGAGTTTGACAGTATTATGGGGATTCTTATGGAACTTGATTGTGGTTAACCTGTTTTATTATAACTTGTGGATAGTAAAGGGATTATCTGGAGGAAATAGATTTGGAAAATTTGACAGATGAAGAAATCGAATATAGAAGGTATCTTAGAAAAAGGATAAGGCAACGTAAGAAAAGAAGGCAGGTACTGCTTGCGAGGGCACTTGTGGCAATAATTGGGATTCTTATAATTATATGCCTGTTCCTTCTTGTGCGTGCAGGTGTTAATTATATATTAAGCAGTAAGAATAGTAAAGATAAGAAGGCGGCAGCTACGGAGAGCCCTACAAAGAAACCGGAGATAATTGTACCGGAAGGTTATGAAAAGATTTATAAACAGCTTGAATCTTTGCTGGAAGATTATCCGCAGTCGGAAGATATTTTAATGAACCTGTCACAGTATCCTGAGAATATATTAACCCTCTTTGTAAATAACCAGGAAACTTTGTCTTTTGTACTTAATTATCCAAAACATAAGAATGACAGTGCATCTTCTGGTGAAATTTCTGAAGAGGAAGTTGCGGATGGAAATATACCTGATTTGAAACAGTGGGATGGCAGGTGGGGGTATGTTAAATATGGCAGTGATATACTTGCTATAAGCGGCTGCGGGCCTACATGTATGTCTATGGTTTATTCAGGGCTTTTGAAAAATACATCAATGTCGCCTTCTGATATGGCAGAATATTGTATAGATAAGAATTATTACAGCCAGGATACAGGCACATCGTGGGCAATGATGTCAGATGGCGCTAAAGACCTTGGTCTTAGTGCAGACAAGATAACAATAAATTCCATAAAAGCAGCACTTGAGGCAGGAAAACCTGTAATATGCAGCATGGGTCCAGGAGATTTTACTGAACAGGGACATTTCATTGTACTTACAGGAATTGATGATGAAGGTAAAATTACAGTTAATGACCCGAACAGTATTGCAAGGTCAAAAAAACACTGGAATCTTAAAAAAATACAAGACCAGGTAAAAGCAGCATGGTCATATGCAGTTCCATAACTTACAGTTTGCATGCCACAGGGTTTTAATTTCCTTGCAATATATACAATTTTGCTTGACTTTATACCTGATTAAAATTATTATATAATAATAAAATCCGGGACAGCCTGCAGCATTTCCGGATACGGAACCAGCATAAATAATTACACATGATGGAGGAAGCATATGGCAGAACCGGATAGTAATATAACAGATGTGAAAATAGATAATGGTGAACTTGATACAAGTATGACTCCTAAAGATTTTACAGAGCCGGATATTTTGTATGGGAAGCTTAAAAGCATGATACAGGGATACCACCCGTCAGCGGATATCTCTATGGTAGAAAAAGCATATGATATAGCCAGGAAGGCGCATGAAGGGCAGCTCCGGAAATCAGGGGAGCCTTATATAATACATCCTTTGTGTGTATGCATTATCCTTGCGGAACTTGAACTTGACAAGGAAACGATTGTAGCCGGGATGTTACATGATGTTGTGGAAGACACTGTTATGACAAGTGAAGAGATTACTAAAGAGTTTGGCAGTGAAGTTTCATTGCTTGTAGATGGTGTTACAAAGCTTACACAGATTGATTATGTGGCGGATAAAGTTGAGGTACAGGCAGAGAATTTAAGGAAGATGTTCCTTGCAATGGCAAAGGATATAAGGGTTATCCTTATTAAACTTGCCGACAGGCTGCATAACCAGAGGACAATGCAGTACCAGACACCGAAGAAGCAGAAGGAGAAATCAAGGGAAACTATAGATATTTATGCGCCTATTGCTGACAGGCTTGGTATTTCAAAGATTAAGGTGGAACTTGATGACCTTGCATTTAAGTACCTCCAGCCCGAAATGTATAATGAACTTGTGGCAAGTATTGAGAATGGCAGGGTAAGGCGTGAGGAATTTATTAAGAAAATAGTAGGTGAGGTCAGGCACCATATTGAAGAAGCAGGCATAAGGGCGGAAATTGACGGGCGTGCCAAGCATTATTTTAGTGTATATAAAAAGATGGTTACACAGAATAAGAAGCTTGAACAGATATATGACTTATTTGCGGTAAGGATTATTGTGGATACAGAACGTGAGTGTTATACGGCGCTTGGCGTAATACATGAAATATATAAGCCTATACCAGGGCATTTTAAGGATTATATATCAATGCCAAAGCCAAATAACTACCAGTCACTGCATACAACGCTTATAGGGCCTTCAGGACAGCCTTTTGAAATACAGATACGTACTTATGAGATGCACCGTACTGCAGAATATGGTATTGCTGCGCACTGGAAATACAAAGAGAACCAGTATGGCAAGAATACTTCTGACAGTGAGGAGGAGAAGCTTGCATGGCTCCGCCGTATTCTTGAATGGCAGAGGGACATGTCTGATAATAAGGAGTTTTTGAGCCTTTTAAAGAGTGACCTGGACCTTTTTGCAGACCATGTATATTGCTTTACAAAAGATGGTGATGTAAAGAACCTCCCGGCAGGCTCTACCCCTATAGATTTTGCATATGCTGTACACAGTGCAGTTGGCAATAAGATGGTGGGGGCACGTGTTAATGGAAACCTTGTGCCTATTGAATATGAGATACAGAATGGTGACAGGGTGGAGATTTTAACTTCACAAAATTCCAAAGGGCCAAGCCGTGACTGGCTTTCTATTGTAAAAAGCGCACAGGCGAAGAATAAGATTAACCAGTGGTTCAGGCTTGAGTTTAAAGAGGAAAATATCACAAGGGGAAAGGAACTTCTGGCTAATTACTGCAAGACGCAGGGAATAGTACTGTCTGACCTTGCAAAGCCTGAATATACAGAAGCATGTAAGAAGAAATATGGTTTCCGTGACTGGGTTTCAGTGCTTGCTGCAATAGGGCATGGCGGCCTGAAGGAAGGGCAGGTTATTAATAAACTCCAGTATGAATATGAGAAAAAACATCCAAAGCATACTACTGACAAGGATATACTGGAGGCTGTCAACAGCTCATCTTCACAGAGTGAAACAGCATCTGTAAAGTCTAAGAGCGGTATTGTTGTTGCAGGGATTGATGATGTTTCAGTAAGGTTCTCAAAATGCTGCAGCCCGGTGCCTGGTGATGAGATAATTGGATTTGTTACAAGGGGCAGGGGTGTTTCGATACACCGTACAGACTGCATTAATATGATGAACCTTCCGGAATCTGACAGGCAGAGGATAATAGAAGCAGAGTGGCAGGTTGCACCAGAAGGCAAATCAGATGAGCTTTATGATACAGAGATAATTATTTATGCGTATGACCGTATGGGCATACTTTTTGATATAACAAAGATATTTACGGAAAATAAAATAGATGTAAAATCCGTAAATTCTAAGACAAATAAGCAGGGAATAGCAACAATTAATATAGGTTTTGCTGTACGTGGCGTAGAAGCACTGGGCGAATTGTCCAAAAAGTTAAGGAATGTTGATGGTATAAAGGATATCCAGAGGACACAGTCATAAATTTATTTTTATAAATGTTAAAAAAGCACTCGGAAAGTGCGGGAATGAGGGAGATTATGCCTAATTATAAATGTGAAATGAAAGTTGTAGGGAGCGTACAAACAAACTGTTATTTTATTTATAATACAGATACATCTGAATGTGTAGTTATAGACCCTGGTGATGAAGCCCAGTCTATTAATGCATTTATTGTGGAAAAGGGTCTTAAACCTGTTGCAATACTTCTGACACATGGGCATTTTGACCATGTAGGTGCAGTTACATTCTTAAGGAATAAATATGGGATGAAGGTATATGCAGCGGAGGCAGAGCGTGAGACACTTGAGAACCCTGAGATAAATCTTTCTTCACAGCTTATGGGCGGCAGGATAATACTTGAAGCAGATGAGTGGCTTAGTGACGGACAGGAGATAAGCCTTATTGGTGAGAAAATAAGGTGTATCCTTACACCGGGGCATACCGAAGGCGGGATGTGTTTTTACTTTACAGGCTGCGGGGTGCTTTTCTCAGGGGACACTCTTTTTGAACAATCTGTAGGGCGTACAGATTTTCCTGGCGGAAGCATGGGGAAGATTGTCCAGTCAATAAGGACAAAGCTTTTTGTGCTGCCAGATTATATAAAAGTTTACCCGGGGCATGGCATGGCAACTACTATAGGTGATGAGAAAATGCTTAATCCATATGCTGCCCTGTAACCTGGAATATTGTATGGAGGAATTATGGTTAAGATTATATTGCCAGAACGTGACTTTGACTATGAACTCCAGGCACTTGTGGCAGGCTTTTTCCCAGGGCAGGCTGTGTTTACAGAGGTGCAGGGGGAGGACAAAAGCAAAGACGGGGAACTGCTTGCCACAATTAATATAACATTGTCAAAATATAAGATTTCAGCAGCTTTTAGTGCAAAATCTTTTTTAATTTCACGTGAATCTTTAGTAACGGGTGATGGTGACTGGCATAAACATATAGATAAGAGCGCACATCCTTACAGGACTTATTATAAAAATGTATTAAAAAAGCTTGTATTTGAAGTAATCAGGGATTTTCCAGGGGAAAAACTGCCAGAAGGGCTTAAAAGGCGTATACCTGCATGGGGCACAATGACTGGAGTAAGGCCTGTAAAGATTGTTATGGATGATATCCTTAATGGCAGGGATATTAACAGTATATATGGCAGTTTAAAGGAAACATATTGTTTAAGCAGTGAAAAAGCAGAACTTGCAATACAGGTTGCCACAAATGAGGCAAGGCTTTTAAAGCAGGCAGATTATAAAAATGGTTACAGCCTTTATATAGGGATACCTTTCTGCCCTACAACATGCCTTTACTGTTCTTTTACGTCATATCCGTTCCATGGTGCGCTTGCAGACAGTTATTTAGAAGCACTGGTTAAGGAAATGGAGTATTCATCACATATATTTAAAGACAGGAAACTTTCTTCCATATATATAGGCGGCGGGACACCAACATCACTTGGTGCGGGGCAGTTAGAAAGGCTTCTTAAAGCTTTAAACAGGTATTTCCCAGTGGATAAAAGTATTGAGTTTACTGTTGAGGCAGGCAGGCCAGACAGTATTACAAAAGAAAAACTTGATATTCTGCGTGGCCATGGTGTGGGAAGGATATCTGTAAACCCGCAGACAATGCAGCAAAAGACGCTGGACATTATTGGAAGGAAGCATACTGCCAGACAGGCAGCAGATGCCTTTATGCTGGCACGTGAAACTGGATTTAGCAATATAAATATGGATTTGATTGCAGGGCTTCCAGGAGAAAATGAAAAAGATTTTGCAGATACTCTTTCACAAATAGAAGGGTTATGCCCTGACAGCCTTACTATACATTCGCTTGTAGTTAAAAGGGCTTCAAAATTGCGTGAAAAAATACAGGAAGATGCAGCAGCGGACGGTGGCAGCAGGGCTTTGTGCATGGATGCAATGTTTGAAATGGGGCAGCAGTTTGCAAGGGAACATGGCTATAGTCCTTATTATATGTACAGGCAGAAAAATTCAGCTGGCTGTGTGGGCAGCACAGGGCAGGAAAATATAGGATATGCAAGAAAAGGCAAGGAATGTCTTTATAATATTCTTATTATGGAGGAGAAACAGACTATTCTGGCACTCGGTGCAGGGGCATCTACCAAACTGTACCATACAGGCCTTGGGCAGGTGGAGCGCATTGAAAATGTTAAAAATGTTAGCGATTACATAGGGCGTATTGATGAGATGATTGGCAGAAAGAAGAGTATTTATGACAGACTATATAAAAAAGATAATGGCAAATGATATAATTCCATGCCATTTAAAAATGGTCCTGCATGATGAAATGTATCATGGTATTGAGGTCAGCAACCTTGCAGTAATGCTTGCAGAGGAGATGGGTGAAAGCCCTGCCTTTTGTAAAGATTTGTCAGTGGCAGGAATGTTACACGACATAGGCAAGCTTAAACTGGCGGATTATATTTTTTCGGAAGAGGATACTCTTGTTATTGAACATATGAAATATGTAAGGCAGCATTCATTATACAGCTATAAAATCCTAAAAAATGCGGGGTATCCGGATAATATTTCAGATGCAGTATTTTACCACCATGAGAATTATGATGGTTCTGGTTATCCTGATAATTTAAAAGGTGAAAAAATACCATGGATGGCAAGGATACTAAGGACATGTGACGTATTTGCGGCACTTACAAGTGACAGGAGTTACAGAAAAGCATTTGATACAAAGCAGGCTGTGGAAATAATGATTGAGGAAGTTTCAAATTATGATATGGAGGTTTTTTTAACATTCCAGCGTATTCTGCATAATGGAAGGTTTAAAGGGATACAGGAGCTAAGAAGCCATATAAGCCCGTTACAGCAGGAACAGCTTGCACTTTTTGAAAAAGAAGCATTAAATTAACATAGTTTTCTTGATATATTCCAAATTTCGTTGTATTATGTAGAAAGCATTAAAATTAAGGAGGGACATTAACAGATAAAATAAACTTATAAAATATTATAAATGGATGTTGGCTTTTATAATTTATATTAGCAGAAGAAAGCAGTGGAAAAGATGATAAAAACAATCCGGGTAATGTTGCTTCCAAACAACAGGCAGAAAACCAAACTGTTCCAATATGCTGGTGCTGCAAGGTTTGCTTATAACTGGGCTTTAAACAGGGAATATGAAAATTATAAAAACGGCGGCAAGTTTATTTCTGATGGGGATTTAAGAAAAGAATTTACCCAGTTAAAGAAAACAAAAGAATATACATGGCTGGATAACATTTCAAATAATGTGGCTAAACAGGCAGTTAAAGATGCCTGTGGTGCTTATAAGAAATTTTTTAAAGGGTTATCAAAATTTCCAAAGTTTAAAAGCAGAAAACATTCAGTACCATCATTTTACCAGGATAACATAAAAATCCAGTTTACAGATACCCATGTAAAAGTTGAAGGGTTTGCAGTTTCCAAAAAGAAGAATAAACAGAAATTAAACTGGATACGGCTTGCAGAACATAACCGTATCCCGGCTGGTTGTAAATATAGCAATCCCCGTATAAAATATGACGGTTTAAACTGGTGGGTTACGGTTGGGCTGGAATATAAAGATTCTGGTATTATTCCGGAAAATGAAGGAATTGGGATAGATTTAGGGATTAAGGATTTAGCAGTATGTTCTGATGGGCAAAAATACCAGAACATTAATAAAACACAAAGTATTAAGAAACTAGAAAAAAGGAAACGCAGGTTACAGCGTTCCATATCAAAAAAATATGATAAAAACAAGAAAGGGGGAAGTTACTGTAAAACAGGCAACATTATAAAAAGTGAAAAAAAACTTTTAAAACTAAACCACAGGCTGGCAAATATACGCAAAAACTATTTACATCAGGCAACTTCGGGAATTATAAAGCGAAAACCAAGTTTT
>DKYP01000145.1 GCA_002499945.1 Lachnoclostridium sp. UBA7097 | reverse complement strand
TTGCGGTAGTCACCATTTCAAGTTCAAACTTATAATCCAGATGCCTTGTTTCAATACCCTTTTCAGTCTGGTTCTTGGTATAGCGGTTAGATGAAGTCTTTGGTACGCCGTCGCCTGTATTAAATTCATATGGCCATGACCAGTCAGTGTCCACTCCGCCTGTACCTGATGAGCCATTGCCAGGTGGTGTACTTATGGTATCATCAATACCCCACTTATAACCTGTCACTTTGTCCTCACCATAAACCTGGTCTGTCACACTGTTATGTGTGCCAAGCTGGTCCCCCTCAGATACAGTTTCCACATTATAATCGCCGCAGTCTACAAAATACACTACAGAACTATCCTCACGTGATGCAGGCACACCTGCTGCCTTTGCAGTCCCTGTAATGCCAGAAAGCCCCTGTACCGGTACACCTGACAATGCAACTGCTGATGCCATTGCTGTGGAAACGCATGATTTAAATAAATATTTTTTATGCTTCTTTACTGATGCCATAAATACCCTCCCCTTCCGGTTTAATATGGGTATATTATAGCAGGTATTTATTTTAACTGGAATATTAAAAAGTCAGGATTGGTGTAAAAATGTCAGATGTTGTTAAAAGCAATAAATATTGCTTGTAATAAATATTACTTGTAATCTTTAAGTTTCTTACGGCAGTAATCATCACCCTGTTCTGCACCGATTTTATACCATCTGTACGCATTTTCAGAATCACTTACTGCTGCATATAAATCCGCAAGGTTCCTTGTTGCCGTATCATGCTTCTGTGCTGCCGCCTTTTTAAGCCAGCCTATTGCCTTGTTCAAATCAATTTCTACACCATCACCAAACCAGTATTTCATGCCAAGTATGCACTGTGCCGTAGGAAGCCCCTGTTCTGCCATTTTGGTATATATACGTATTGCCTTGTCCTTTGCCCCTTCAATCTCCGGCGGGTTCTGGTCATAAAGCTTGCCAAGTTCAAAAGATGCCCTTTCATATCCTTTTTTTGCAGAAGCAGAATACCACTTTGCAGCTTCCTGGTAATCAAGATGGCCTCCGTCCTTTTCTAAATAATAATCGCCCATTTCACACTGGCTTGATGCATTTCCCTGGAAAGCCTTCTTCAATGCACGTTTATTCCTGATATTCATATGCTTATAAAATTTAGCCTCTTCCATCCTCTTATATTCCACTACAGGGTCTGGTATATCATCCTCTTCCTCTTCTTCTTGTATATATAAAGGATTATTCCCTTTCTGGCTGTTTTTCCGCAAAGCTGTCTCCTTTCCTGAAGCACTGGCTGGCGGCTGTCCCCCGTCATTATAAGAATACTGGCTGGTATCCGTGACAGGGCTGCCACTATCCGTGTCTGCACTGCCATCATAACCTGTAACAGGAGCGGTTCCGCCATCCATGGTATTATCCATGCTGCTGCCCTTAGTATCCGGTCTTTTGCCCGTATATGTTTCATTATCCATATATTCTGAAACATCTATTTTCCTGTTATTATTAATAATCTGTATCTGGCCAATCAGGTCATTCTGCATATTTCTTTCAAATACAGTTTTCTCATGGAAATTGGCCCTTTCTTCCTCTGATGCCTCCCACTTACGGTTAATATCAATGCGGAACTGCCATCCAAATGCAAACATAAGGCTTTCTATAACTATGGCAGCATACTTTTCAGCCACGGAAGAAACAAGCAGGTTCATTGCTTTTTCTATTAACACACGCTTGCGCCACTGCTCCCTTTTATTACATTCAAAAAATGCAGACACAATATTTTTATTGTATGCCAGCTGCAACAGTAGTATTTCATTATCTATGCTGCCGTCTGCATTATCCTCTGCATTGTTATATTTTTCATAATACTGTTTTAAAAATATCCTGCTATCCACAAGCAGGCTTTCATCCCCGTTAATAAGCCTGCTTATATGCAGTAACATAGGATGTGGGTATACAGGTTCAATTATAACTATGCCGTTCTTAGGGCTAGAAGGGTTATTCATATCAAATCTCCAAGTAATTTTTTAGATAATTTCAGGCTTCAAAATAAATTGAAGCCTGAAGAAAACAACTGTTTTAAATTTTTATAATACCATTGCTAATATTGTTTCCCTCTCACCATTTGCCTGCGCTATCATTGCAACATCAGCCTGCTCTATTATATTAGCAGTTGTATACGCTATCATCTCATCTGCTATATTGGTATCACGTATAACTGATTCTGTGCTCTGTGAATTTTCAGATGCATTTGAAGAGTTGGCATAAGCATGTTCAAGCCTGTTGGATATTGCACCAAGCCTTGAACGTTCCATATTCACAATATCTAAGGACCTGTCAAGTACAGCAAGTCCGCTTGTGGCACTGACAGAATCTGATACATTAACGCCCTCTGTCCCAAGAATCTTAGTGTTAAAAACAGGAAGGCGTGTTGTTACTAACTGCTCTGAGTTAGCCCCGACCTGGAATACATATTCCCTGTTGCCTTCTACACCCAGTGAACCAGCTTCCCAGTCATCACTGTCTGCTGAAGGGTCTGCTCCTTCATCTTTAAAAATCTTGATTTTATTAAATTCTGTTTCTTCTGATATCCTGTTTATCTCGTTATTAAGGGCGTCTATTTCCATCTGTATGTCTTCCCTGTCCTCGGTGGTATTAGTATCATTTGCCCCCTGTACACAGAGTTCTTTCATCCTGTGGAGTATTGAAGTAAGTTCACCCATTCCTGAATCAGCAGTATTTATAAGGCTCTGCCCGTCCTGTGAATTCCTGCCTGCCTGGTTTAACCCTCTTACCTGGTTCCTTATGGATTCCCATACAACCATGCTTGCAGCACTGTCTGCTGCCTTGTTTATCCTGTAGCCGGTGGTAAGCTTCTCTGTTGCACGCCCTTTTTCATCTTCTAATATATTAAGCTGCCTTGTTGCAAACTGCGTAGACATATTATGTTTAATAACCATATAAGTTCCTGCTACTAAAAACATATACAAAAGTGTATATGTTTAGATGATTCGGGTAAACTTCACAATTTTACCTTGCTGCTTCAATGTGTATGCTTTTGTTAAATTCCAACTACTCACAGGTCCTTGTACACTCCACAGCCGTAAATTCCCGGCTAGCCACCGGTACATACCCATATACACTTGCATGTGTGTTTTTATGGGTCTTCATCTAAATAGCTTTTCCTTTCCTAGATTTTTTTGCCCTTGGTTTTTGGGTCTTCACTATTGTAACATGTAAACCTGAAAAATAAAGTTACACTTTGTATATTATATCGGCTTTAAAGGTTATATACATAACAATTTTATTAATTTTTTTCAAAATTCCGGCTAAAAATTTTCTACATGTGATTCTATTTCTGCAAAAAGCCTGGAACGCAGCTCTTTTATATATTCTGCTGCATTTTCCACAGGAACCATCTCTTTTACCGATTTATCCCTTGTTGTAACCTCCACAGAGGATTCTTTTAAATTACGCGGGCTTACAATTACACGTACCGGCGCACCTATAAGGTCTGCATCAGAAAACATTTCCCCAGGCCTTATTTTCCTGTCATCATAAATAACTTCTATGCCATCATTTAACAGGCTGTTATAAAGACCATCCGCTGTTTTCTTTGTTTCCTCATCATCCGCACGCAGGCAGCATATATGCACTTCCCATGGTGCTATTGAAACAGGCCATACAGGACCGTATTCATCATGGTGCGCTTCGCATATTGAAGCAGCAAGACGCCCTACACCTATACCATAGCATCCCATTACCGGGTAATGGCTTTTGCCATTTTCATCTGTATACTGCATGTCCATTGATTTTGTATACTTAGTGCCAAGCTGGAATATATTCCCTACTTCTATCCCACGTTTTATTGTTATGGAACGCTTCCCGCAGCAAGGGCATATGCCGCCTTCCTTAACCTTGGAAATATCAGCATAACTTACATCCCCAAGTTCCCTTTTAAGGTTTAACCCTGTATAATGGTATCCTTCCTTATTAGCGCCTGCAACAAGGGCTGCAATGCCTTCCAGCGACACATCAAGATAAAATTCCGCTTCACTGGAAATATTATATGGCCCAATATACCCGGCCACAAGACAGTCATCTTCTGTAATTACAGCAGGATGGATTTCCTCCCCTACAAGGTTTCTAAGCTTTGTTTCATTTACCTCATAGTCACCACGTACAAATGCAACTACAAACTTGTCATCAGAATTTTTCTGGTATACAACAGCCTTGCATGAAGATTCAACATCACTTTTAAGGAAAGCACATACATCTTCAATTGTCTTACAGTCTGGTGTTTCTATACACTGGAGTTCTGCTGTGGCTGCATCCGTATTATTTTCAACCCGGTTTTCTGCTGCTTCCATATTAGAACGGTATCCACATTCATTACAGATAACTATTGTATCTTCCCCTACAGGTGTTAAAAGCATATATTCATGTGAAACACTTCCGCCCATCATTCCTGAATCTGACTTTACTGTAATAACCTCTGGTACGCCTGCCTTCTGGAAAATACGGTTGTATGCCTTGAAACACAGTTCATAATACTTGTCAAGGTCCTCCTGTGAAGTATGGAATGAATATGCATCTTTCATTGTAAACTCACGCACACGTATCATTCCTGCCCTTGGCCTTGCTTCATCCCTGAATTTACGCTGTAACTGGTATATCATAAACGGGTATTTTGTATAAGACTGTGCATACTCACGCACAAGGTGTACGGCGGCTTCCTCGTGTGTCATGCCAAGTACATGGTTTGAACCATTCCTGTCCTTAAAACGTACAAGCTCATTACCGACACTTTCATACCTGCCGGACTCCTCCCACAAAGAAGCAGGCAGCACAACAGGAAAAAGCACTTCCTGCCCGCCTATTGCATCCATTTCCTTGCGTATAATATTCTCAATTTTGGCAGTAATCCTCCTAAGAGCCGGGAACTCTGAATAAATCCCATTGCCTACATATTTCATAAAGCCCCCGCGCACCATAAGCGCATGGCTGTCAATTACACAGTCTGCTGGCTTTTCTTTAAACCTCTGTCCTATAAGATTTGCTAATTTCATAATATCCATATCCTTTCTGCGTCCGTGTGCATAAAAAAAGCCCTAAAATATACTTCCTCTCTGTATATCTTAGGGCGGAAAATTCCGCGGTACCACCTAAATTCAGGATAACCTGCACTCATTAATTTAATAAGCTGTATGCTTATATTGTCTGTGATAACGGTGACTTCCGGTGGAAACCCACAGCTCCCAGTCTGGTTCGGCATCCTTCCAATAAAGCCTTGCACCATACGGCTTCTCTCTGAAAATTCCAGATGCTTACTATTCTGTTCATCGCTTTTAATTTTTCTTATATTTTTACCATATACAAATGCAAATGTCAAGCAGAATATTGCCTATATAACAACATCTTCTTCCATATGTTTAATTAAAAACCTTCTTTTATATTTAAGCACTGCATAGTCTGTAATCTTCTTCTGGTAAATAACATCTGATATACCGCCGGCAACCCCCACAACAGGTATTCCCTGTATAAATTTCAGATAAAGCATTTCATTTGCAAGAATACATGATGTCTTTTCTGTCTGTGTTTTTTTATCTGTTAAAAATGGCATGCCGCCAGGTTTTATCCAGTCATTAATCTCCATATCACCATTTATAAGTCCGTCCCCATGGCACAATGCTGTTTCAATTAATTTTAATATAAATATCTGTTCTTCTTCTGTTTCATATCCAAAACCAAAATGGAGTGCTGTTTCATATATACTTTTTAAAATTACTGAAATAAATATGGGAATATCAGGAATACCCATGCCAAACACGCCCATTCCGGCACCCTCTGCTGTAGAAATTGCCATATTTAAAACTTTGCTGCCAAAAGCCATTTTCCCAAATTTCTTAATGCTTTTTTTATCATTTCTTAAATCAGCAGAATATTCATTTACTTTAAAATCCTGTTCCCTTTTTTCTTTATTATAAGTTTTCTCAATAAAACCTGTCCCTTTTTCAAAAACCAGCTGGAATGCCTTGCAAAAGGCAGTATCAAGTGTTTTATCCAGAGTTTCAGGAATATACTGGGAAACTTTTTCCTGCCACTTGCCATCCCTTGCCGTAATATTTTTATTAATAAACCTTTCCTCATCCTTTACAAGTTTTTTAAGTTCTTTTTTTATATGCTCCTGGTTCATATATTCCTCCGTTTCTTTTTTATCCATGCTGCCGCAAGCTGGAACGGCCTGCGCACAGGGCACATAAAAAGCCAGATGCCAGATAATATTTTGTATAATATATTATTTGTGCTTATATATTTTCCATTCCTTATAAACCCGGTAAGGACACCTATAACCTGCCCTTCTTTAAGCGGTCCTTCTGTTTTTACCTGGTTGTCACCAAGCATATACAAGCCGTCTTTCTCCCTATGGTGCAGGCGGTGCAGTACAAGGATACCATTTTTCCTTCTGTATAAGACAACATCACCACGTCTGGCGCTGCCTGCCTTTATACCTTTTATAACAGCCTCATCACGTCCAGGTACAAACATAGGATACATACTGTAACCCTCTGGCTTTATCCTTAAAACCTTTCCTTCTTCAAGCAGCGCTTCAATGCTATTTGTGCTATTTCCCATACAGACACCCTCTTTTAGAAAACAGTCCATTTTTTATTATTTTAACATTTATTCTGGATATTGGCAAGAAACCAGCTTAAAACCAAAATATTAAAAACCCCTGGGAATTTAATCCAAGGGTTTATCTGTGCCCGTTTTTTCTTTTGCGTACTGCTTCAGCAAGTAAAAATTCAATCTGCCCGTTTATTGAACGGTAGTCCTCCTCTGCCCACTGTGCAAGTTCATTCCAAAGGGACGGGGCAAGCCTTAGAAGCACCTGTTTCTTAGCTTTTTCTCTCTCTTTCAGTTTCTTTTCCCTTTTTTTGGCTTCTTCCTCAAGTGCTTCAAGTTTCCTCAGGCGTTCCTGTAATTTTAATTCTTTCTCCTCAATCCTTTCTTCTTCCATAATTACTTACCTTCCAGAAAACTTAATAAATACTGCTGCTGTTTACTACTGGCTGTGCCTCTTTGTTTCCACACAGGACTACCAAAAGATTACTGGTCATTGCAGCTTTTCTTTCTTCATCAAGTGTTACCACCCCGTCTTCTGCAAGCTGGTTTATTGCCATCTGTACCATGCTTACAGCACCCTCAACAATCTTCTTTCTTGCAGCAATAACAGCTGTTGCCTGCTGCTTCTGTAACATTGCTGCTGCAATTTCTTCTGCATAAGAAAGATGTGTAATACGTACTTCTTCTACAAAAATCCCTGCTGCCTGTACTTTCTTCTGGAGTTCTTCTTTCATATTTTCTGCAATTTCCTGGCTGCTGCCACGTAATGTCTTTTCATGTTCCTCATCATCTCCATCATTATCAGTAAGCAAATCATATGGATATAGCCTTGCAATTTTACGTATAACCGAGTCACACTGTATAGAAAGAAATGTGTTGTAATTATCTACATTGAAAACTGCATCAGTAGGATTAACGACTTTCCATACGGCAACCGCCCCGATAATTATTGGATTGCCCAGTGCATCATTTACTTTCTGCTTTTCATTATTTAAAGTTATTGTCTTTAATGAAATCTTCTTCTTGGTGTTATTGCCAGGTGCAACTAAAGAAACAAATGGATTTGTCCAGTAAAACCCCTGCTTTTTAATAGTGCCATAATATTTCCCCGAACAAAGTCATTACAATTGCTTCATTAGGATTTATTATATGTAACCCTCCAAGTATAATTAAGAGTATCAGGGCTGCAACTGCAGATACAATGCCCAGGCAGACACATGCTTCCATAGGCAGTATATCCTTTGCATCAAGTATACAGCTTATAATAAAAACTGCCACGCAGGCCAGCAGCCCTGCTAAATCGCCAAGCAGCACAGGCATTCCATTAGCCTTTGTAATCTCTTTTTCCTCTACTTTTTTAATTTTTTCCTCCATAATAATGGCCTCCTTCCGCCATCCTCCAGGACGGCTTTATATATTAGAATGATATCATTTTGATATCATTATTATATTTCATGCCTGGCAGATTGTCAACAGTAAATTGCAATAAAAACAAATAGATTATTTTTATTATCTATGATATACTGTTTTTATTCTTTAATTTAAATACGGAGGCAGTATTATATGAATAAAAATATCGTAGTTGCGCTTGGACACAGCGCACTTGGAAAGACTTTCCCTGAACAGAAGGAAGCAGCTAAAAATGCGGCTGCTGCCATTGCTGACCTGGCAGCGGCAAAGTTTAATATTGTAATTACACACAGCAACGGCCCGCAGGTAGGAATGATACATTCTGCAATGACTGAATACAGCCGTCTTGAACCATCTAACACTGTAGCGCCTATGTCTATATGCAGTGCAATGAGCCAGGGCTATATAGGGTATGACCTGCAGAACGAAATACGGACAGAACTTTTAAACAGGGGAATTTACAAACCAGTTTCAACTATTATTACACAGGTACGTGTTGACCCGTTTGATACAGCATTTTCATATCCTGAAAAACATATTGGAAGATATATGACAGAAGAAGAGGCAAAAGCCGAAGAAAAAAAGGGAAACCATGTTGTATTTGAAGAGGGCAAAGGCTACAGGCGTATTATTGCTGCCCCACGCCCTATGGAGATATATGAACTTGATGCTATTAAGACACTTATGGACGCCGGCCAGATAGTAATTGCAGCAGGCGGCGGCGGAATACCTGTACTCCAGCAGGGGACACGCCTTAAAGGTGCAAGTGCAGTAATTGAAAAAGATGTTACAAGTGCATGCCTTGCTGAAGAACTTGGCGCAGATATACTGCTTCTGCTTACCGGTGTTGAAAAAGTATGCCTTGATTTTGGCACACCTTCTGAAAGACAGCTTGACAGCATGACTGTTGAAGAAGCTACAAAATATATTAGTGAGAAACAGTTCTCTTCCGGCGCAATGCTTCCAAAAGTTGAAGCAGCTGTTTCATTTGCATCTTCTTCACCTGCACGCAAATCAATTATAACAAGTATCAATACAGCAATTGACGGAATAATGGGTAAGACAGGTACAGTTATAACTGCAAGCTGACAGATACCATCTTAAAACCAATAAATAATACAAGATATAAAGAATATAAAGGGTATAAAAGCTTTACTATTAAAGCTTTATACCCTTTTTAATTATAACCAGAACTCCATATTCCCACTTGTAATTTTTATAATTTTATCCTTATATTGTGGATACTTTTTTATAAAATTACCTATTATGCCATAATCTCCCCAGCAGTGCATTGGAAATACATATTTACATTCTGTATAAGAAAGAAATATTTCCAGCCCTTTATATGAATTGTTTCCAAGGCGTGGGTCAAGTGGGACAAATGCTGCATCAATATTTATTCCTTTTAATTTCTCCATTTCTTTTATATACTTTTGTTCCATATTTTTATTGTATTCTTCTGTTTCTTCTTCCCACTCCCAGATATTTAAATCGCCAGCATGGTAATAATTCCTGCCATTATACCCAAGCAGAAATGCTACGCCCTCATCTGTTGAACGGAGTGTTTTTATTAAAAGTTCTTTTCCATTTGTTAGTCTTTTTGTTACTGTAATATCTTTTTTCACAGGCAGTATATTTTTAAAAACATTTGGATTTATTTTATTCTGTTTTGCTATATTTACAGAAAATTTTACAGATAAATTTTTATATGGTACACCTTTGGCAAGGACAAATAAAGTATCTGGATATCTGTCTGCAAGACTAAATACTACAGGGTTAAAATGGTCTTTATGTTTATGGCTTGTAAATACTACAAGTGGTTTACTGCTGTCCATTTCTGGAATTTTTCCTGTGTAATAATCAAATAAAAAATATGCACTGCCTGTATCTAAAAGAAAGCCGCTATGTTCTATATATGTCACTTTCA
>DKYP01000060.1 GCA_002499945.1 Lachnoclostridium sp. UBA7097 | reverse complement strand
TTAAATTTAATTGAATAATTTTATAACTTTCCCGCCGATATTTTCCCTGCCGACAGCACCAAAAGTACGGCTGTCTTTACTTATTTCACGGTTATCACCAAGTACAAAGTATTCATTCCTGCCAAGGACTACAGGGTCTGCAGCAACTCCTGGAAATGTTATTTCTGTTTTTCCATAGTCCTCCTCTAAAACCTTGCCATTAATATAAATATCTTTCTCTGTTATCTGTATGGTTTCGCCAGGAAGCCCTATTATCCTTTTAATATAATACTCTTCTGCTTTTTCTTTATTATAAATATATCTGTCAGCATATTTTTCAATAAAATCTTTAAAACTGTTGTCATATTTCCTGCCATATGGATAAATGGTAATTACATCAAACCTTTCTGGTTCTCCAAAACGGTATGCAAGTTTATTTACAATTACATTTTCACCATCATAATAATTTGCTTCCATAGAAGGACCATCTATAATTGTTCTTTGTGCTGCAAATGTTGGTATTGCATAAAGTCCTGTTACTGAAATTACAACCGCCATTACAAATATTGAAGCCGCCCTTTTAAAGAATCCTTTTATCCAGCCTTTTCTGCATGGGGTTTTCCCGCTGGAAGTTTCTTCCCGGGCTGGTGGTTCTTTGGTTCCATTATTCTTCTTTTTAAAATCCTGCATATAAGCTCCTTCCTAAAAAACAAATACTGCAATAGTTTTCTTTAAAAAAGATACACCATTGCAGTATTCTTGTCAAGGGAGTATGAAGACCAGTATACAGCAGGTTTCTTAACTACAGTGTCCCTTACACTTGCTACAGTCACCGCCACAATGTGGCCTGCCGCTTTTTTTATCCCTTACCATGCTGCGTATTGCAAGCATTACACATAAAACAACTATTGCACCTACAACAAATGTTCCCATAATAATCCCCCGGTTCTATATAATTTTTACATAATACTATTCTGGCTTACGGTCCTTTTTAAGTCTATGTTTAATTTATTACTCTCTTTATAAGGCCTGAAAAGGAGGTAAATAAACCCGGCTACAAGCAGGAATGATACTACTGTCCAGATTCCAAAACCACCGCCTGTAAATAACATTCCAAGCTGGTATATACAGAGTGATACTATATATGCAAGCACTGTCTGGTATCCTATTGCTGCAAAGAACCATTTAACATTGTTCATTTCACGCTTTATAGCACCCATTGCTGCGAAACATGGTGCACACAGAAGGTTGAATACAAGGAATGAGTATGCTGAAAGTGCTGTCATGCCTGCACCTACTGCTGCCAGAAGGTCCGATGTATCTTCTGCTGCGTCTGCACCAACCCCGAAAAGTATGCCAAATGTTGTTACTACGTTTTCTTTGGCGATAAGCCCTGTAACTGCTGCAACTGCCATTTTCCAGCTGCCCCATCCAAGTGGTGCAAACAGCGGTGCTATTATCCCGCCTATTGCTGCAAGTATGCTTTCATCAAGCTGTTCTTCATCAAGCATTATAAACTTTCCGTCTACAAATCCGAATCCCTGTAAGAACCAGAGGATAATTGCTGAAAGTAATATAATTGTACCAGCTTTTTTAATAAATGACCAGCCTCTTTCCCACATGCTCCTAAGCACATTGGAAACTGTTGGCATATGGTATGCAGGAAGTTCCATAACAAATGGTGCCGGGTCTCCTGCAAAGAGTTTTGTCTTTTTCAGTATAATTCCTGAACAGATAACCGCTGCAATACCTACAAGCCATGCACTGTATGATACCCACCATGCATTGTCAAATAGTGCACCTGCAATTAATGCGATAATCGGGAGTTTTGCACCACATGGGATAAATGTTGTGGTCATTATTGTCATTTTGCGGTCCCTGTCGCTCTCAATAGTCCTTGAAGCCATAATCCCAGGTACACCGCAGCCGCTTCCTATTAACATAGGTATAAATGATTTGCCTGAAAGCCCGAATTTACGGAAAATCCTGTCCATAATAAATGCTACCCTTGCCATATACCCGCATGATTCTAAAAATGCAAGGAATATAAACAATATAAGCATCTGTGGTACAAAGCCAAGCACGGCGCCAACACCGCCTATAATACCATCTGTAACAAGCCCTGAAAGCCAGCCTGCGCAGCCAATGGAATCAAGAAGGCCGCTTATGGCATCTGGTATCCCGGGTATATGCAGTGCTTCAATCCCGAATAAATTCCAGCCTTCACCAAATACACCATCATTTGCCCAGTCTGTTGCCCATGTACCAACAGTTGTAACTGATACATAGTATACAATAAACATTACTGCCGCAAAAATTGGAAGTGCAAGTATCCTGTTTGTTACAATCTGGTCAATTTTATCTGAAACAGAAAGGCTTTCTTTTTTGCCTTTTGTACAACATTCCCCTATAATTGAAGAAATATATGTGTATCTTTCATTTGTAATAATACTTTCTGTATCATCATCAAACTTTTCTTCCATTTCTGCAATTTCAACAGATACATCAGGAAGGTTTCCTGCCTGTGCGGCAATTTTATCATCCCTTTCAAGAAGCTTTATTGCAAAAAACCTTCTCTGTGCTTCTGGCACACCAGAACCAAGCTTGTTCTCTGCTTTTTGTATTATTTCTTCGGCATCATCTGAAAATTTATGTACTACAGGTGCTTTTTTCTTTCCTGCAAGGGCTACTGCCTTCTCTGCCGCTTCCATAATGCCTGTTCCCTTAAGGGCTGAAATGGAAATTACTTCGCATCCAAGTTTTTCACCCAGTTTGTCAAGGTGTATTATATCCCCTGATTTTTCAAGGAGGTCTGCCATATTTACAGCCATAACTACAGGAATCCCAAGTTCAAGCAGCTGTGTTGACAGGTACAGGTTTCTTTCAATGTTTGTTCCATCTACAATATTAATAATAACATCTGGTTTTTCACTTATTAAATAATTCCTCGCTACTACTTCTTCAAGTGTATATGGTGATAAAGAGTAAATACCTGGCAAATCCATAATAATTACATCTTTATGCCCTTTTAACTTTCCCTCTTTCTTCTCAACAGTAACACCAGGCCAGTTGCCAACAAACTGGTTTGAGCCTGTAAGTGCATTAAATAATGTTGTCTTACCACAATTCGGATTACCCGCTAATGCAATTTTAACTGGCATATTAATGCTTCCTTTCTTTTAAATTTCTATCCATAGCTCCCATCTGTTATACTATATGTACCAATGTTTTGTATGGCTACTTAATATATGCATACACTATCTTTTATTAGTACAAACTAACCTATAAGCAAAAAATATATCCTATTCAACAAGGATTAATTCTGCATCTGCTTTACGCAAAGACAGTTCATATCCTCTTACTGTTACCTCGACAGGGTCTCCTAAAGGCGCAACTTTCCTTACAAAAACTTCAACACCTTTTGTAATCCCCATATCCATTATTCTTCTTTTTACAGCACCCTCACCATTAAGTTTAAGCACCTTAACGGTATTACCATTAGATACTTCTTTTAAAGTTTTCATTTTGAGCCTCCATAATTATACCATTACATTTTAAACCATAATCCTGTTTGCCATGTCTTTGCCAATGGCAACCCTGGAATCCTTAATATTTACTATAAGATTACCGCCCGTTTCAGAGATAACAGTAACAATCCCGCCAGCAGTGAATCCGAGTTTTTCAAGGAACTTCCTGGTACCGGCTTTGCCCCCGACCCTTTTAATCTCACACTGCTCCCCAGCATTCATCATAGTAAGTGGCATAATATCATC
>DKYP01000005.1:17054-17751 GCA_002499945.1 Lachnoclostridium sp. UBA7097 | reverse complement strand
CGGTTTTTTCAATGACCCGATTATAAAAGACGCATATTGCTCCGCTGAATGGAATGGGCCGAGCGCAGGACAGCTTGACCCGGTAAAAGAGGTTGAAGCAGCAGAATTAAGGGTACAGGGCGGTTATTCCACAAGGGAAAAAGAAGCAACGGAACTTACAGGCACAGATTTTTACAAAAATGTGAAACAGCGAAAGAGGGAAGAGGAACTGCTAAAGGAGGCAATTGGAAGTGCAGGAAGTGCAAAGAAAGGATTTAACGCCGGGGATACTGGAGGTAAGGAACCAGACACAGACCCCGGCAAGGAAGCTGACGGACAGGACGGGGGAGAGGAAAAAACCGGGGAATAAAAACGAGGTAAACAGGTTTTGGAATTTCACGGCAAACGAAGAGGAAAACACGGCAGAACTTTTGTTGTATGGGGAAATATCGGAGTATTCATGGTATGAGGACGATATAACCCCGAAAGAGTTTAACAAAGACCTTAAAGCAATGGGCGGGGTTGAACAAATAACCGTGCGTATTAATTCGGGTGGTGGGGATGTGTTCGCAGCGGCAGCGATATATACAAGGCTGAAAGAACACAAGGCAAATATAGCCGTGAAAATAGACGGCTGGTGTGCGAGTGCTGCTACAATTATAGCAATGGCAGGGGATTCTATCGAAATACCGGCAGGCGGTATCTTTATGATACATGA
>DKYP01000005.1:0-16738 GCA_002499945.1 Lachnoclostridium sp. UBA7097 | reverse complement strand
GGACGAACTGGAAACAATCAAGCAGTCTATTGTGAATTGCTACATGACTGTAACAGACAAGCCAGAGGACGAAATAAAAAGCCTCATGGCAGACGAAACATGGTACACAGGGGAGGAAGCCGTGGAAGCCGGATTTTGTACTGTGGTAATGTTTACAGAGGTTGAAACGGAAGCCATTGACGCAGAGAAAATTATTGTAAATTCTGTGCCAATCAATTTAAGCGCATTCCGTACAGTACCAAAAGGATTATTATCAGGCTGCGCCAACAGCCATAATAATAAACCTAATGCAAAAAATAATAAGGAGGACGAGAACATGGGTTTGACATTGGAAGAGTTAAAAAGCAAGTACCCGGACGTAGCCAATGCGTATAAAGCTGAAATTATGGCAGTGGTAAAGACGGGGGAAGCGGACAGCACGGCAGCAGCAGACGCAGAAAGGGCAAGGATAAAAGCGATTGATGAAATTACTTTACCAGGGTTTGAAGATTTGGCAAATAAAGCAAAGTATGAAACACCAGTGAGCGCAGAAGTGTTTGCTATGCAGATAGTAGCAGAGCAGAAAAAAGCAGGAAATAAATTTTTAAATGACCGTGAAGCGGATTTGAAAGACTCCGGCGTTGATGATGTACCGCCCGTATCGAACAAAGGCGGGGCGGGGGAAGATGACCCGTTCGGAAATATCATTGATGAATTATATCCAAAGGCGAAATAAGGAGGTAAGGAAACATGGCAGCAGGAAAAGAATTGTTGGGAAGCTACACCCCGAAAATGATACATGCCGGGGATTACCCCGTTGTGACCGATTCGGGCACAGTTGCGGACAATAACACGGTTTTAGAACTTATGCCTGTGACGCTTGGAACGGATGGCAAATTAGCAGCAGTTACAGCTGATGCTATAGCAGATGTTTATGGGTTAGCAGCGCAGGAAGCCGAAGCAGGGGAAGAGGCAGTAATTTATCTTACAGGACAATTTTTCGGGGATGCACTGGCTTTACCAGAGGGAACAACCCCAGCAGATTTTAAAGCACCATTCAGGAAGCTGGGCATTTTTTTGGCAGATACGGAAAACGCAGCAGCAACGGCAGCAAACGAAAGCGGACAGGGCAGCAAGACAGAGTAATAAAAGAAAAGGAGAGGTTAAAATGGCTATTAGTATTTATGACCCCAGAACAATGGGCAAGTTAGTAGAGCGTATGCCAAAAGTGCATACCTTTATTAAGTCAACATTTTTCACAAACGAAGAAACATTCGACACCCAAAAGATTGATGTTGACTTTAAAAAGGGAAACAGGCAGCTTGCACCATTTGTACATAGAAAAATTGGTGGTGCGACAATCGAAAATGAGGGATTCCAGACTAACACATATGAACCACCACTTGTAGCACCAAATACAATTACAACTGTTGATGATATTTTGAAACGTACACCAGGAGAGAGCCTGTATAACGGGAAAAGCCCTAACCAGAGGGCAGTAGAAAAGATGCGGAGTGATTTTGCAAAGCTTGACGAAACCATAACACGCAGGGAAGAATGGATGTGCTGCCAGTCATTGTTTACGGGAAAAATACCGATTCTTGACAAAAGCGGGAAAGCAATACAGGAAGAAATTGATTTTCAATTTACCAATAAAGAAACACTGGCAGCAGCCAAGCAGTGGACAAAAACAAAAGGTGGCAAGATTGCACAGTTAAAGGCATGGCGCAAACAAGTGCAAAAAACTGGTTTTGTAAACTGTAATATATGCCTTATGGGTTCAGATGCATCAGAAGCGTTCCTTGCTGATGAAGAAGTACAGAAGGTGCTTGATATAAGACGTTTTGAAATTGCAGTTATTGCTCCTAAAGAGCTGCCAAATGGTGCTACCTATATTGGGACTATACACGAAATCGGAATGGATATTTACACATACAATGAGTGGTATCTTGATGACTGGACAAATAAGGACAAACCAGAAGATAAACCTTTGCTGCCAGCTAATATTGTAGCGTTATTGTCAACAGAAGCCAGGTATTCAATGTACTATGGTGCAGTTGGCATTGCAGATGAAACCGGGAAAACAATCAGTGTTGAAGAAGGCACAAGAATACCTGAACACTGGGTAGAAAGACGTCCGGCAAGACGTTTCTTGCAGCTGTCTTCTGCGCCTCTTCCTGTACCACATGAAGTTGATTCATGGTTTATTGCAGTTGTGTGTTAAGGTGGCTATGGACAATTAAGAATATGAAATCAAAAATTTAAAAATCATAATTGGAGGTATAGTTATGAAACTAAAACTTGTAAAGCAAGGAGAATTTTTAGGTGTTAATTGTGATTTTTATGTTGATGAGAACAGCAACATTTACATGAGCAGGACACAAATAGGGTATGCGCTGGGATATAAAGACCCATCCAACGCCATATTAAGAATACACCAAAGGCATTATGAAAGGCTTGATAAAATGTCTATTGAAGTTAAGGAGTGTCAATTTGTCACCCCTTATCCAAACAAGGATAAAAATGCACATCTTTATATGTATGTAGAAAAAGGAATATATGAGATATGCCGACATTCAAAGCAAAAAACAGCAGATAATTTTTATGATTGGACATATGATGTTATCCAATCTATAAAAAAGAATGGCCATTACATATCTACCGAAAAAGACGGGAAATGGTTAGGCATAAGACAGCAGACCAAACAGGTCCGCAGAGAAGAAACAGACATGATACAGAAATTTGTGGAATATGCTGAGAAACAGGGCAGCACCCACGCAAATATGTACTACAGGCATTTTACAGATTTGGCAAACAAACGCTGCGGAATAGAAGCAGGGCAGAGGGATAAAGCGGACCAGAAAATGCTGTTAAGGCTAAAATCTTTAGAAACTCTCATAGAAATGCGGTTAGAAACACTTATAAATAATAATGTTCCGTACAAAGAGGCATTTGCTGGTGTAAGGGATATGATTGAAGGCATTTAAAATCAAATGACTGCTACAGGAGGGGTGACAGCATGAAGAACTTTAAAGAAATGCTTGACAATGATTTAAAAAATACATTTTACAACCTGGAAGAATTTGCACAGCTTAGAAGAATAAGATATAACGGATTTGATAAAAAAATACCTGTTATATTTGACAATAAGGAAAGCGGGGGAAGACGGCAGCTTGCATCCGGGGATAATGCAGAAGGTATCTACAAGAGAAATGTTATTCTCCGTGTCCGGCTTGCAGATTTAGGGAAAGAGCCAGAACGTGACACAAGGTTCTGGATTGGTAACGAAATGTTTATAATAACCAGCGTGTTTAATGAATATAACGAATTAATCATAGGTTTGGAGAGGTTTGACGGATGATTGAAGTATCTGAAAAGACCATAGACAGGATACATACCCTGCTTACAGATATACAGGATGCAGATAAAAAAGTGCTTAAGCCCGCAATGGCGAGGGCACTTATGGCAGGAAAAACCGAAGCAAAAAGACAGGCTGTACAAGTTTACCATATCAAGGCAGGGGAGTTTAATAAAAATTCCTATATAAAATATAATGGGATAAAACATCATGCAGAAGGTGAGATGATAGGTGAAATTTCATTTGCTGGAAATCCCATACCGCTGATGAAATACAAGGTAACACCAGAAACGCCCGCACAAGGAGCAACCGCAGCGGCAGCAGCACTGAAATCAAATGCACCTGTACCATTTAACAGGGAAAATGATGTACAAGTTTTACAGATGAAGTCAGGACATATAGGAATATTTAAAGGTGAGGGCGGCAAACTCAAAGAACTTTACGGACCGTCAACGCCAAGAATGGCTGGGAATGAAAAGGTGCAGTTAAAAGCCGAAAAAAGGGTAAATGAAGTGTTAAACCAGAGAGTAGAGCATGAAATAGAAAGGCTGTTAGGCAAATATGGAGGGCGGTAATGACACCATTAGAATTATTGGAAGCATTAAAAGAATATTGCAAGGAAATAACAAAAGATATGCGTCTTTTTGCAAGGGTTGAAGAGAATGGGACACAGGCGGCAAAACGGTGCCCGTCTGTATTTGTCGGCGGCCTGCCTGACAAAAACTCAGAAAGGAAAGCAGCACCTTACATACTTTTGAAGTTACTGACTGGAAAAGATGATGATGAGGAAAGCACATGCAGGGTGCGTATTATTTGCCTGACATATTCCGAAAACAAAGAAGAAAATTATATACAATGCCTTAACCTGGTAACGCAGATTAAGACTAAACTGCTGGAAGATGTTGTGGTAGATAACCATTTTTCCTGCCAGAAGCCAGTAGAATATATTATATATGATGACAGTTTAGAAGTGTACCAGATAGGGGAAATAATGACTGTCTGGGAAATGCCAAAGGTGGAAAGGGATGTAAGTAAATACCTGGCACAAGGAGTGTATACACCTAAACAGTACACAATTGCAGCGGAAACAGATGCAGAAAAATATTCAATGTAAGGAGACAAGTAAATATGGCAGATAAGAAAACAACAGGCACACAGGCAACAGAAGAAAAAGACACACAAGCCTCAAACAGTGTTAAAAATACATATGCAGATGGCACTGCATCTAAAGAGGAAAAACCACCACAAACGGCAAATACGGACAGTACAGAAGAAATATTTATTTACATAGGGCCAACAACCTATACAGGGCTGATTGAAAATACAATTGTCAAAGGTGCAAGGGAAAGCGTGGAGGAATACCTTAAAGATGCGATAAAGGAAATCCCACAGATAAAAATGCTTATTGTGCCAGTAGAAAGCCTTGCACGCAATAAGGCAAAAATCAAACAGCCAGGAACATTGTTAAATAAGTATTACAATGATATTTTAAGCCTGCGTGGAAAAGCAAAAAAAGCAAAGGAGATTTAAAGGATGGCTTATTTTCATGGAGTAAAAGTAGATAAAATTGGTACAAGCATATCAACACCAGTAGCCGCTGACAGCTGTATACATCTTATTGTGGGTACCGCCCCGGCACATATGGTAAATGGCAAGGTTAATGAGCCTGTCTATGTATCTTCATATGCAGATGCAGTGGAAGCTGTGGGGTACAGTGATGACTGGAAAAAGTATGATATCTGCGAAGAAATTTATACAAGTTTTAAGTTGTACCAGAACGGGCCAGTTATAATCGTAAATGTATTAGACCCTGAAAAACATCTGGCAGCAGAAACAGATGCAGAAGATATGAAATTATATGATGGTATCTTGGATTTACCATTGGAAGCACTGGCAGACAGGGTAACGGTCAAGGGATATAGCGAAGGAAATACCCTTACAGATGAATACATAAGGGGTACTGATTACGAACTGTTTTATACAGATGAAGCGTTAAAGCTTGAACGCATTGAAGGCGGGGCAATTACTGCAGATAATGCAACACTTAATATTAAGTACAGGGCAATTGACCCCTCAAAAGTTACAAAAAAGGATATTATTGGTGGATATGATATAAACACGAAAAAATCAAGCGGCTTTGAGCTGGTTGATTTTATTTTTCCAAAATTCAGGACCATACCAACAATTTTTCTTGCACCGAACTTCTCGCACGATAGTGAAGTTGCAGCAGTCATGGCAGCGAAAGCCGAAAGCATCAATGGGCTTTTTAAAGGAAAAGCAATAATTGACATTGATACAACGGAGGCAACAACGTACACAGAGGCAGCAGAGTGGAAAACTAAAAACAATATTGTGCAGCCGTCAGAACTTTTAGCATGGCCCATGCTTAAGTTAGGGGACAGGGTATTCCATTATTCCACACAGTTAGCCGGGCTTATGGCAAAAACTGATGCAAACGAGGATATGGGAGGCGGCACACCTTGTGAATCGGCAAGTAATAAAACATTGCAGATTGACAGCATGGTATTAGAAGATGGAACAGAAGTGCTTCTTGACCTTGTAAAAGCTAATTACCTTAACTCACAAGGGATTATCACAGCGTTAAACTTTATCGGTGGTTTTGTATCATGGGGCAATGAAACAGCATGTTACCCGTCAAACACAGATGTTACTGATTATTTCTACAATGTAAGCCGTATGTTCCAGTGGGTAGGAAATTCAATAATCCTTTCAATATGGAACAAAGTAGACAGAAATTTAAGGCCAAGGTTAATTACGTCAATCTCACAGAGCCTTAACATATGGCTTAACGGGCTTACAGCGGAAGAAAGGATTTTAGGCGGAAGGATTGAGTTTTTAGAAGATGAAAACCCAGTAACAGATTTAATGGCGGGTATTGCAAATTTCCATGTTTATCTTACCCCGTGCAGCCCAGCTAAAGAGCTTCATTTTGTCTTGGAGTATGATATAGGTTATCTTAATACTTTATTCTCATAAGGAGGTGCAACCAGATGCCAAGAGTTGATGAAACAGTAATAGGGTTTGCTGTGTACGAAGATACAGTTGAATACCTGGGGATATCAGAAGCAACATTGCCAGAAATTTCAAATATTGTGGAAGAAATATCAGGGGCTGGCATTAATGGAAAATATGAATCACCCATACTAGGGCAGATTGAACCAATGACACTTACGCTTAACTTCCGGGTAGTAACAAGAAATGCAATTAAACTTTTTGAACCAAGACGGCATGAAATTACCTTAATGGCAGCACAGCAGAACCAGGACCCTACAAAAGGTAACGTGGGAGTAACGAGCGTAAAACATGTTTTAGTCATTAATCCCAAAAAGCTGAATCCCGGAAAATTAGCAACAGCAAGTGCAGCAGATGTAAGCGGTGAATACGCAGCAACATATTACGCAACGTACATTGATGGAAAAAAGATGTTAGAGATTGACCCGATAAATTATCTTTTTTATGTCAACGGACAAGATGACCGCTGGGAGCAAATCAGGAAAGCACTTGGAAAATAAAAGTTTATTTTAAGGGTGCTTTTTTAATATTCTATTGAAGATATGATAAAAAACATAAATAAATTATCAGATTAGAAAATCTATTTGCAGAGAATGGAATTGATTACCCGCCTTGCAAGGCGGGTAAAGGAAAAGGTAATTTTGCGGAAAATTATAAGCCGTCTGCTGATTTTGCAAAGAAGTTGTCTGTTATGCAAAAATCAGAGCGGGGAGAAGAAGAGTGGATGAATTATAATAACCAGGCTTTATTATATAATTTGGAGGATGGACAATGGAAGATATAAAGAAAGAAAATAAGCAGGAAGAAACAGTTGCAAATAAGACAGGACTTGCAGTTGTGCCCGGTCCGGACACAAAAATACCAGAGGGTACATATGTACTTACGCTGGCTAAACCTTATACATATGAAGACAAAACTTACAAAGAACTGGTATTTGATTTTGAAAACCTTACAGGGATGGATATGATAAGCATTGAAACTGAAATGACAACAATGGGGGAAATCCTCCTGTCACCAGAAATTTCATTGTCATTTCTGTCCAGAATGGCAGCAAGGGCAGCAAAAATAGGAAGTGATGTAATATTACACCTTCCGTTCCGTGAATTTGCAAAAGTAAAGAACAGGGCACAGAATTTTTTAATAAACACGGGTTTCACAGAGAGAATCCTGTAAAATGGTTTAAAAGAAACAGCATGATACTCTCAAAGGAACTTAATACAGGCATGGATTTCTGGTTAAACCAGACAATTAGTGAATTTAATTTATGGATTAAAGAGCACAACCTTTTAATAGAAGAAAAGAAAAAATAACAAGCACTTGAAAAATACAGGTGCTTTTCTTATGCCTGGGAATGGGAGGCAGGATATGGCGGGAACTAAAAGATTCCAGATGCTTTTCCAGCTGGTGGCACAGCTTGGCCCTGGCTTTTCGCAGTCCTTTAAAAATGCATCACAGGCCATAAAAGCACTACAGGGTAATTTAAGAAGTGCAAACCAGAAATTAAAAGATGTATCAGCATACCAGAAACAGCAGACGGCAGTTGAAAACAGTAAAAGAAAAGTAAGCGGACTGCAAAGCGAATATGACAAATTAGTTGAAGAAACAGGGGATTTAAGCGAAGCTACAGATGAGCAGAAAGAAAAACTGCAAAATGCAGCCGCGGCATTAGCAAAAGCGGAAGATGCAGCCGCCAGTGAACAGTCAAAATTAGAAGAATTAAAAAATACCCTCCGTGAGGCTGGTGTAAACACTGATAATTTGGGGCAGGACACAGAAAGATTAAGGCAACGTTACGAGAGACTGGAACAGGCACAAAGAAGAGTAAATGAGATAAACAGCAAACAGGCAAAAAATAATGCGGCAATATCACAGGCAAAGAAACAGCTTGCAGGACTTACAGGAACTGTCACAGCTGTAGGTGCTGCTATTTATAATGGGCCAGTTAAAAAGGCAGCAGACTTTGAGCAGCAGATGTCAACTGTAAAATCCCTTGTCGGGACTATAGAAAAAAAAGAACTTGCTGGCATAACTAAACAGGCTGGTAAAATGGGTCTTGCTTACCAAAAAGGTGCAGATGCAACAGAAACTACAATGAATATACTTGCTGCAAAAGCAAAACAGATGGGTGCTACAACCAAGTTTACCGCAAAAGAAGCCGGGGAAGCCTTAGAATACATGGCTGTTGCTGGATGGGGTGCAGATGAGATGCTTTCAGGTATTTCTGGCGTAATGAACCTTGCTGCTGCAGGCAATACAGACCTTGGTACAACATCTGATATTATAACCGATTCTATAGAAAACTTTGGATTATCAGCAAAAGAAGCAACACATTTCGTAGATGTAATGGCACAGACAATGAGGAAATCCAATACAGATGTTTTAAAACTTGGTGAAAGTTATAAATATGTATCTCCTGTTGTGAAAGGAATGGGTTATAGTATCGAAGACACAAACGTAGCTCTTGGGCTTATGGCAAACAGCGGTATAAAAGCCTCATCAGGAGGAACTGCTTTAAGGACACTTCTGACAAATATGGCAAACCCTACTGCTAATATGGAAAAAGCAATGCATGAGCTGGGTGTTTCCCTGGATGATGGGCACGGAAAAATGAAATCGCTCCACGATATAATGGTAGATATGAGGAAAGGCTTTGGGACGTTAAAGATACCAGCAAAAGACTTCCAGGAACAGATTGCGAAACAGAGTACTGCATTAGAAAAAGGGGAGATAAGCCAGAAAGTCTATGATAAAAATATTTTAAGGCTTACAAAAAGGGCATACGGGGCGGAAGGAGCACTTAAAGCACAATCAGCCGCAATGTTAGCTGGTAAAGAGGGTATGTCCGGGCTTTTGGCTATTGTCAATGCGTCTGATGAAACATTTAATGGTTTGACAAAAGACATCAATAAGTCCAAGGGTGCAGCTGAAGAAATGGCAAAAATTAAGCTTGACAACTTCAACGGGCAGGTTACGCTTTTCACATCTGCCTTTGATGCTTTTCAAACAGAAATAGGCCTGTTAATTTTGCCAACCCTTACAGAACTCGTTAAAAAAATAACAGCGGTTGCCAGTGCTGCATCAGATTTTGTCAGTAAAAACCCAGAAACAGTAAAAACCATTGCAAAAATAGCCGCAGGGCTGGCAGGACTGAAAGCAGGAAGCCTTGTTGCAAAGATAGGTTTTTTACAGATATCTAATGGCATTTTAGGGTTTAAGAAAGCATTTGCCATTATAAGCGGTATTGGTCTTGGGGGATATCTTGAAAATGCCAGTAAAGGTACACATATGCTTGCAACAGCATTTGGTAAATTACGGGGCGGTGGCAGCGGTATTATATCATATTTTAAGAATATAGGAAGTGCAGCAAAAGGTGCAGGAACTGCGGCAAAGGGCATTATACTATCTTTTGGCAATGTCCTTAAAAACACTGCAGCATTTACAAAGATAAGCGGTCTTTTTGGTGGTATAGCTGGAAGGATGAAAGGAAGATTAATAAACACAGGGTCACAGATGCTTACATTCATGCTTAAACCTTTTTCGGCAATGGGAGGAATGATTGGAAGTGTTATAGGAAAGGGCTTTAGCAAGATAACATCATTTATAGCACCAGTTGGAAACGCAATAAAAACTATGTCAGGACCACTTGGGAAACTTGCAACAAGTATATTTGGGCCATTAGGTGGCATAGTGGGAAAAATTCTTCCAATTGTAGGTGTGGTAACAACAGTAATTACAGTTGTACAGTTATTAAAAGACCATTTTGAAGATATACGGAAGTTTATCAAAAAAACTTTTGGAAGTGAAGCCCTTGCTGTTTTTGACAAAGTAACAGAAGTTATATCAAACATAGGAAATACAATTAAAAATGTATTCTCTGATGGCAATATAGGGGCAGCGAGAAATAAAATACAGGAGATTTTTGGTGGTAATGGCGTAAAAGTATTTGATACGCTTGTAAATGTCTTCGGAACAGTTAAAAATGCAATTTCAGATGTTATACAGTTTGTTGTACAAAATATTGTACCAGTGGCAGAGCAGGTTTTGCAGGTATTAACAACAAGCATAATTCCAGGCATTATAAGTTTCGTGCAGGCAGCAGCACCTATAATAAAAGATATAATAATACAAGTTATTGATTTTATTGGGGCGGCTGTTCCTGTAATAGCGGATGCTATAGCAGGGATTATGCCAGTAGTAAGTGAAATAATAAGCTTTTTGCAGACAAGTGTACTTCCTGTTGTTGGGGAAATATCCAGCTTTATTACAGGCACAGTGCTTCCTCTTATCTCTATAGCCATACAAGCCATTTTACCAGTAGTACAGGCGGTTTTGCCATCCGTGCTTGCTATATTCCAAAGTGTATTTGATACTATAGGCGGATTAATTTCTGGTTTTCAGCAGGTATTGTCCGGGATAATACAATTTATAACAGGGGTATTTACTGGAAACTGGCGTTCTGCATGGGATGGTATAAAATCTATTTTCAGTGGCATATGGGAAGGTATAAAATCAATAGCAACTGGTGTAATAGATGGAATATCATCAGCAATAAAAGGTGTAATGGATGGAATCAGTAAGATAAAAGATGTTGCAGGCGGTATTGGAAGCAAAATCGCAAAGACGCTCCATATACCAGGGTTCGCAAGTGGAACTGGAAGAACACCGGATACGTTTATTGCGGGCGAGGATGGACCAGAGTTAATTACAAATGCGCCTGGAATGAAAGTATATACTGCGGCACAGACAAGGCGTATGCTTTCTGATGCAGCACATACAGGACGGACATTTAGAAGCATAGCACAGGTACAGGAAGCTGATACAGTAAACAATGTAAATACCGGAGAATCTGGTATTGGGGCATCTGCTCCATGTACAATTACAATCAATGTAACAAACAGCCCTGTTATAAATGTAACGGGAGAGGCAACGGACAAAATCAAAGAACAGCTTCAGAAGCATGACGGGGAACTCTTAGAAAAACTACGGGAAACTGTAGCATCTGTCTTAAGGGAACAAATAGAACAGGAGGCCAGGGTAGCTTATGTCTGATACCTATACAACCATATCTGGGGATACATGGGATATTGTGGCTTATAAAGTATATGGCAATGAAATGTATATGGATATATTAATCAAAGCAAATTTAGAATATAAAGACATCTATATATTTCCAGAGGGGGTAGTTCTGGTTATTCCAGAAACCGGCCTCGGGGTATCAGAATCGTTACCCCCGTGGAAACAGGGGGTAACTGTCAGTGGGTGATAAGACTTTAGCAAGGCGGACTGCAGTAAAACTTTACTTCAAAGGTACAGATATATCAAAAAACCTTGCAAAATACCTGCTGTCCCTGTCATTTACGGATAAAGAAGAAGACGGAACAGACGATATCAGCATATCGCTTGATGACAGGGATGGGGAATGGATTAAGGACTGGCTAAACACACAGAAAGGCGGGGCAAAAGAAAAAAGAGCATTTAAAGGTACAGAAATCCATGCTTTAGTTATCCAGAAAAATCCATATTCTGATGGAAAAGACAAGGTGTTGGATTGTGGCGTTTTTGAAATAGACAGCGTTGATTACGAAGGGCCACCACAAAAGCTGACAATAAAAGCAACATCAATATCATATAAATCAAAATTAAGGCAGACAAAATATAATAAAACATGGGAAAATACCACATTAAAAAACATAGCACAAAAAATAGCAAAGCGCAGCGGTATGAAAATTACATATTTGTCAAGCTGTAACCCGGCATACAAACGCAGGGAGCAAAGAAACATGACAGATATAGCATTTTTGAAACGCTTGTGCAAGCGTGCAGGAATCAGCCTTAAAATTACATCAAAGACAATAGTGTTATTTGATGCAGCAGATTTTGAAAAAAAACAGGAAGTAAAAAAGATAAAGGCAGGAAAGGGAAATATAATCAGTTACCACTTTTCAACAAAAACAGCAGATGCTTCCTATTCATCATGCCATGTTGTATATATAGACCCGGAAACAAAAAAGAAGATAGAAGCAACATATAAGCCGGCAAATGCAAATTCTGACGGGCAGACCCTGGAAATAAAACAAAAAGTGACAAGCGTTGCAGAAGCTAAGGAACTTGCCAGAAAATTGCTAAGGGCAAGAAATAAAAAGGAAACAACAGCAGAATTTACTTTAGTTGGTGATGTGGACTATGTAGCAGGGATAACAGTAAGGGTTTATGGATTTGGGGAATTTAATGGCAGATATATAGTGGAACAGGCAACGCATAATATTACAGGCGGTTATAAGGTACAGATAAAATTGCGGAGCTGTCTGGAGGGGTATTAATGATACATGAATTTGATGATAATGACATAAGGGAGCTTTGGGACATGGTGAGGATTGGCATAGTAAGCAGCGTGGACAAAGAAAAAATGACAGCAAGGGTAAAGATAGAAGAAATGGATATTGTTACCGGGGATTTAAAGGTAGTGCAGAATACACCATTAATTACAGTAGTAAATAGCGATAATGGCTCTTTATGGGATTACGAAGCAGAATACGTGCAACATGACAGGGGGCTTGGGCTGGGGGAGACATATAAACAGGAGTATCCAGACAATATAAGGACACAAAAAGCACTGGAATGTGTATGTGGTGTTGTACGGAAACAGGATATAAAGATATATCCGTGGCTTCCGTATATAGGGCAGTGGGTGCTTTGCATCTTTAAGCCAGGTGGCGAGGGTGACGGATTTATTTTAGGGGGAATCTGATGGCAGAAAAACAGACAACTGAAATTAAACCTTTAAAGGGCCAGAAGACAAAGAAAGTGACTGGGACATTAGAGGGCATACATAAAACAGAAGAGAAAAAAAACGGGAAAAAGTCTGGAAAAATCGGTACACTTGGAGATATTGTTTTTAAGGTATCAGATAAAACAGTACGGACCTTCAACGAGTTAAAAATTGACAGCAAGACAAATTATGCAAAGCATACACGGCATAATAAAAAACCATTGCTGGAGTTCCAATACAACGATACTGATACGGCGAGTTTTACTATGTATCTGTCTGTATTTTTAGGTGTAAACCCTGGAAAAATGCAGAAGAAAATAGATAAATACCGAAAGGAAGGGAAATTACTTACTCTTATCATTGGCGGTAAAAAGTATGGTAAAAAATGGGTTATAACTGAACATTCAAAGGATTATGAAAACATTGACAATAAAGGCAACCTACTGGTAGCAAAGAGCAGCGTTTCATTGCAGGAATATCCAGAAAGATAGGACAGTATGGATTACATAATAGATACAACTAAAGAAAATGAAATAAATCTTGCTCCGGCAACGGTATATGAAGAAGTTATACAAAACCTTTACTTCCTGTATTCATCAACAGAGCATGACGTACCACTTGACAGGGAGTTAGGACTAGACGGTACATATATAGACAGACCAATAGAAACAGCAAAGGCATTAATTACAGCAGATATTTATGATAAGACAGAGGAATACGAACCAAGGGCAGAAATAGTAAGCATTGAATTTAAAGCTGATTATGAAAGAGGCGTGCTAAAACCAATAGTGGAGGTAGAAATCAATGGCGGATACGAAAACGAGGAATATACCGGGTAATTTGCCAGAGGTGGAATTTGTTGATACAAATACAGAAGCACTTGTAAATAAACTGGTAGCTGGATATGAGGAAATCACAGGCAGGATACTTTATCCAGCTGACCCTGTAAGGGCATTTATCCTATGGCTTGCAGATGTTATTATACAAGAAAGGGTGCTAATCAATGAATCAGCAAAGCAGAACCTTCCACGGTATGCAAAGGGACAGTATCTGGATTCACTTAGTGAGATATTCCATAATACACCAAGGCTAGAACCCACAGCAGCAAAGACAACCCTTAGGTTTTACCTCACAAAAACGCTGGCAGAAGATTTTATCATAACAGATACACTTGAGGCAACAGTTGACAGTGAAATAAACTTTGAAACAACAGGACATATAATATTTAAGGCTGGCACTGGTTATGCAGATGTTCCAGCAGTATGTACTACAACTGGGGAAATTGGTAACGGATTTGAACCAGGACAGATTGACAAACTGGTATCAGGTGAATTTTTATATTTCAAAGAAGTTAAAAATATCACAGAAACAGCAGGTGGCAGCGAAAAGGAAGAAGACGTTGCATACTATAACCGTATGAGGGAAAGTGAAGAAAGTTATACAACAGCAGGCCCATCTGGAAGTTATATATACCATGCCAAAAGTGTATCTTCACAGATTAGTGATGTATCAGCAGACAGTCCAGAGCCAGGCATAGCAGAAATAAGAATTATGCTGCATAACGGACAGCTTCCAGATAAGGAATTACTGGATAAGGTGGAAGCATACCTGAGTGCGGATGATATAAGGCCAATGACTGACAAGGTAATAGTTGCAGCACCCGATATAGTGGAATTTAACATAAATATAAAATATTTTATTTCAAAAGAAAAGGAAACAAGTACCAGTGGCATTAAACAGGCTGTAGCATCAGCGGTAGAAAATTATATATCGTGGCAGACCTCCAAAATGGGGCGGGATATTAACCCGTCCTATTTTAATGCCCTGCTTATGGAATCAGGCATAAAAAGAGTTGAAATAATTTCACCTGTATTCACACAGATACCAAAAGGAAGCGTAGCAGTCATAAAAGAAGAAAGCGTAACTTTCGGAGGTGTGGAAGATGAATAAAATTAAAGATGCTCATTTTATGGCCAAATTCCCACCAGCACTAAAAAAAGATGAAACAATGTCTGCTTTAGGGCAGATTATAGCAGAAGAATTGCATCTCACAGCAAATGAAACAAAGAAAAACATCATATATGCAAATATAGAGGGATTATCTGAAAAATGGCTTGATGTGCTTGCTTATGACCTTCATGTTGACTGGTATGACTATGATTATCCGATAGAAATAAAACGGGCAATAATTAAAGACAGTGTAAAGGTGCATCAGAAGTTTGGAACAAAATATGCAGTTGAAACAGCGCTTAGAAATATCTGTAAGGATGCAAAAATATCTGAATGGTTTGAATATGGAGGCAGACCATTTTGTTTTAGAGCAACAATCGGCATTGAAGTGAGCCAAGAAGAAGTAAATGATTTTTTAAAATACCTAAAAGTAGTTAAAAACATACGTTCATGGCTTGATGCCATAATCTATACAATGATTATTGACCATAGGAATTTAGAAAGTATTATTTTACATAATATACTCTTTAAAATGCAAATACCATTTTTGGGAGCATATTTGTTAAATGGCACAAGGCTTCTGGATGGTTCTATGCTGCTGGATTCCAGAAGGAGATATGACCTGCGGATGGGTCTGGCATTTTTAATAAGTCTTGGAACAGATTATTTAGATGGTTCATTAAAACTTAATGGTACACGCCATCTGGATGATAGAAGAAGGCATAGCCATAACCTCTGTATGATGTTCTTATCCAGACTGGAAGCAGGCGGCAATCCTGGAGGTGCAGGAAACTTTAGTGCAGGCCTGGTATTTGCGATAAGTTTTGGGAACAGATACCTGGATGGTTCAATGGAACTGGATGGCACACATAACCTGGATGATAAAAAATGGTACAGCAGTGAAGCATGTATAACATTTCTGGCCAGACTGGGGGCTGCTTGCCTGGATGGCACACACAATATGGATAATGAAACCAGCATAACATTTCTGTCCAGGTTAGAATCAGGCTGCCAGGATGACAGAAAGAAACATATACAGAATGTTAGTACAATATATCTGGCAGGCATGAAGTATACAGACGGTAAAAGAAAACACAGCCAGAGTGCCAGCATAAAATTTTCAGCTGCTATAGAGGCATCTGGAAACATAGGCAATGCCACAGTAATAAAACATAGAAATACATATTATTTTGATGGCAGTGAACTGTTTGACGGTTCAAGGCAGTTAAACGCATTTTATAAAAAGGAGGGTATTTAAGAGTGGCAGACAATGTAATCATAACAAAGAAGGCAAGGGAAAACATGGTAAAAGCAAGGGCAGGAGCCATAACGCTGCCACCAATTGAGGGAATGGCATTCGGCAATGGTGGTGTGGATAGCAGCGGGGATGTCATGGTGCCTTGTAATGACCAGGCATCCCTTGCAAGTGAATTGTTCCGTAAGGAAATCAAGAATTACACATTCACAGAGGATACTACATGCAGGTATGAATGTACCCTTACAGAAGCAGAACTCGCAGGGGAGGACATAAGTGAAATTGGACTGTATGACACAAATGGTGATATTGTCTGCATAAAGAATTTTAAAGCAAAAGGCAAAGACAGCGACATGGAAATGACATTCCTGCTTGATGATGTATTTTAGGAGGT
>DKYP01000165.1 GCA_002499945.1 Lachnoclostridium sp. UBA7097 | reverse complement strand
ACCATTATATTTAGTATTATAATGATTAGTACAGAAAAATTTAATATAAAAAACAGAGGTGAGGATAAATTATGTTAAAAAGCAATATTAAAAGGATTTTTGCAATATCACTAGCATCTTTTGTAATAACAATACCATTTGCAGGATGCAGTAAAGAAAGCAGTAATGACTCTGGTAAGGAAAGCACCCCGGAGTATATATATGAATCAAAGTTTAATGACCTTGGCAGTGTAAAAGTTGATTATGTAAACCAGTCAATTATAAAAGATAACAACATCTATATGACAGGTTCTCATTATGAAGAAGATAAAAAGAATGGGGACGGAAAATCTATAAGTTATTTTATGACAAGTTCCCTGGATGGCAAAAAGGTTGAAATGAAAGAGATTAAAGGGTTAAAAAAGGATGAGGGTACAGACAAATTATTTATGGATGAAGACGGAAATATGCATATACTGTCCTCTGCCTACAGTTATAACAAAAAAACAGATACCAGCACTACAAAATACAGTATACTGGATATTGATAAAAATGGCAAATTATCAGGACGTACAGAATTAAATCCCAAAACTAAAAAAAATGAAGATTTTTATTTAGGCAGCACCATGGTTTATATAAACAAAAAACTGGTTGCAGTTTCAGAAGACAAGATTTATATTTTCAATAAAGATGGTTCCCTTGCAAAGAAGGTCCAGTCAGATGATTATATTGACAGTATTTTCAGGGATGGTAATGGCAAAGTTTATATTATGGGCAGTATGGCTAAAACTGGCGGCAGCGGCATCTGTGAACTTGATATGGATACAGGCAAGCTTGGAAAGCCTTCAGATTTTGGTGGTATTTCTGTATATAATATCAGGTCTGTAAAGCATGGCAATGGAAGCACTGTGTATTTAAGCAATGACAACGGTATATACCAGTGTGACCTTGACAAGAATAAAATGGAGCTTTTATTTAACTGGATAAATGTTGATATTAATGGTGACAATGTATCAGACTTCCAGATAATGGAAGATGGCAGCATGGCTGTTATAAGCACTTCATATAATCCAGATTCATCTTCAGATATTGAGATAGCAAGCATTAACAAAAAGAAGTATTCTGAAGTAAAGCAGAAGAAAAGGCTTACACTGGCATCTATTTATATAGGGCAGGAATTAAAAGAAGAAATTTTAAAATATAATAAAAGTAATGATGATTACCATATTGATACAAAAAGTTACAATGAATATGAGGACCCGCAGAAACAGATGAACCTTGATATAATATCAGGTAATGTGCCAGATATTATAGAAATGAGCGGATTATCTAAATCCCTGTATATTAAAAAAGGGCTTTTGGCTGATTTATATTCTCTTATTGAAAAAGATGGTGAAATCAAGAAGGAGGATTTTGTGGATTCAATAACCAGTACCATTGAACATGATGGTAAACTGTATTACCTTCCAACTACATTTTGCATAAATGCCCTTGTTGGTTCTAAAAAGTTTTTTAACGGCATGGAGGGCTGGACATATGAAGAAATGGAAGAAAAATATAAAAGCCTGCCAGAAGGCAGTATATTTATGCAGGGTATGACAAGTGAATGGTTTATACAGAATATGTTAGGTTCACAGATGAAGGATTTTATTAACTTTGAAACAGGTGAAGTGAACCTTGATTCTGAAGAATTTATACATATGCTTGAATTTTCAAAAAATTTCCAGACAAGCGACCAGTATATGAAAGAGATGGAAGAAAACGGCTGGCAGGAAGAAGAAAGCCTGCCAAACCTTATAAAAAGCGGGAAACTTCTGTTAAACAGCATGTACCTGTATGATTTCTCAGATATCCAGGTTAATGAAAAGTTATATAAAAGCCAGGGCGGCTATGATATAATCAGCCAGCCTTCTAAAGATAAAAACAATAAACTTGCAATGGGCGGTTCTGACGCCTGCATGGCTATTTCTGAGAAATGTGATGATAAAGAAAATGCCTGGAAATTCCTGCGCAGGCTTTATTTATATGACTACCAGAAAAAAGTATCAGAACACAGCGGATTTCCTGTAAGAAAAGATGTACTGGAAAAGAAAATTGAATATGCTATGGCAACTAAAAAATATAAAGATGATGATGGTACAGAAGTGACCCCTATAGAGGGCAATACATATTCAATGGATGACTTTACAGTAGAGATAAAGCCATATACAAAGGAGCATATGGACGTGTTCCGTTCCATGGTTAGCAGGATTGGTAAGGAAGACAATTATGATGCATCTTTTACTGATATTACCAAAATAATTGAAGAAGAAACAAAGGCATTTTTTGCAGGTGACAAGACTGCCAAAGAAACAGCAGAAGTCCTGCAAAGCAGGGTAAAAATCTATGTCAGTGAAAATTCTTAAAAAGAGTAAAAAAAGAAATAAAGCCAGAAATAAAATCCATTTAAAGGAACATCTGGTATCAGGTATATATCTTGCACCAAGTTTTATTGGTGTTATGGTATTTATGGTTGTACCATTTATAGTAATTATTTATTATTCACTGGTTGATGCACCTGTTGATGGCAAGTTTGCAGGCCTTGATAATTTTAAGATGCTTTTTTCAAATGATGCTTTTTTACAGGCAGCAAAAAACAGCCTTCTTTTTTCAGCCATTGCAGTACCGCTTGCAGTAGTGCTTTCTTTACTGCTTGCAGTGCTGCTTGATGCCAATATACCATGGCAAAGCCAGTTCAGGACATTTTTTCTTTGCCCTATGATGGTTCCTGTGGCATCAGTTGTACTTATATGGCAGGTTATTTTTAATGCACACGGGGCTATGAACAGCCTGCTTGAAGTTTTTGGTTTTAAGGGCATTGACTGGCTTAAGTCTGATTACAGTATGGTGGTTGTTATCAGTATGTTCCTATGGAAGAACTTAGGTTACAATATGATTTTATTTATGGCAGCACTTGGAAGTGTCCCAAAAGATATAATAGAAGTTGCACAGCTTGAAGCAGCAGGAAAGTTTACAATATTTTTCAGGATTAAACTAAGGTATATAAATTCAACTGTTTTATTTGTAATAATCTTATCACTTATGAATTCATTTAAAGTATTCAGGGAGGTTTACCTTTTATCAGGTGCTTACCCATATGAATCACTTTATATGCTGCAGCACTTTATGAATAATACTTTTGAATCCTTAGATTACCAGAAACTGTCGTCAGCGGCTGTTGTAATGTGCGTATTTATGATTATTGTAATAGGTATTTTATTCTTTATTGAAAGTAAGGCAGGTGAGGATTTTGAAGATTAAACCTTCCAGGTTAAAGCATAAAAAACGGCATAAAAAGTCTGTGGTATTATTTGTAATTGCATTGGCAATGGCAATATTTTTCATGCTTCCTACTGTCCTTACAATAGCCAATTCCTTTATGAGCCCGCAGGAAATCAAGGCAAATTACGGAATGGTTTTTAATGATAATGAAAGTGCAGGATATATATCAGAAAAAGTAAACCTTAAATTTATTCCTGATATGGTGACTTTTAAACAGTATGCAACAGTCCTTTTTAACAGCCCTGAGTATCTGCTTAAATTCTGGAATGCAGTAATATATACTGTGCCAGTCCTTATAGTACAGGTTATTATTGCAATACTTGCAGCATACAGTTTTACAAGGTTCCGGGGAAGGGTAAAGGAAATCCTGTTTTTTTTATATATTATACTTATGCTCCTTCCATACCAGGTAACACTTGTCCCTAATTACCTTGTAACAGACTGGCTTGGGCTTCTTGATACAAAATGGGCAATATGGCTGCCAGGGATGACTTCCCCATTTAGTGTATTTTTGTTTACCAAATTTATGCGGCGCATACCAGGGTCACTTATAGAAGCAGCAAAAATTGACGGCGCAGGTGAATGGCAGATTTTTTCAAGAATATGTGTGCCTCTTTGCAAAGGGGCAATGGTTTCTGTATCAATACTTATATTTATTGATTACTGGAATATGGTTGAACAGCCGCTTATATTACTTAAAAACGAAGAACTGCACCCGCTTTCGGTTTTTCTCTCCAAAATAAATTCAAGTGAGATAAGCCTTGCATTTGCAGTTGCAACTGTATATATGGTTCCAGGCATTTTAATATTCTTATATGGAGAGGAATATCTGGTAGAGGGTATTTCATATTCTGGCGGATTAAAGGGTTAGGAAGTGTGCCCTTGGAAAGGAGAAAATATTTCTTATGGCAGAACAGGATTTAGAAAAAAAATACCAGAAACGTAAGGACAGAATTAAAAATATTGCTATTATATTTCTGGTAATTATGCTTTTACTTACATTTTTTTCCAATACTATTATGAATTATTCGCTTGCAGAGGTAGAAACTGCCTATGCAGAGTCAGGCACTCTTACTACAAAGATACGTGGTGAAGGTTATGTTGAGGCGAGGGAGCCTGTAGATGTAAGCTGTAAAAAAGAAAGGGAAATCTTAAAAATACTGGTAAAAGAAGGGGATAAGGTTAAAAAAGGACAGGTTTTATTTGTCCTTGCGGGTGAAGCCAGTGCAGATGCGCTTAACCAGGCAAAGTCAGACCTTATGACACTTAACCATGAGTATGCAAAGTCACTTCTTGAAATGCCTGTTCCTGGTTATGCTTCAAATTCACTGGAAATAAAATATGCAAAAAAAGATTTGAATAAGGCGCTTAAAGATATAGAAGATGCCAAAAAAGAAAACACCAGGAAGAAAGAAACATACGAAAAACTTAAAGAGAAGGCTTATAATGCTAAAGTAGCAATGTTGGAAAAAGCTGATGAAGTAGCAGAAAAAACTGATGAGATTTCACAGGTTGACATTGAACTGGAAAGCCTCGAAAATGAAAAAGCAGAACTTGGCGGTGAAAGCGATGGAAACCTCCAGGAGCTTAATGCAGCAGTAACAGCCGCAAAAAGGGAAGCGGAAGATGCTGAGGATAAGGTGAAACAGTATGAGGACAGCCGCACTTCCACAACTATTGAAGATGAATTAAAGGCAAAAAGGAAAGAGCTTAAAGATTTACAGAGGGAACTTGCAGATTTAAGGAATAGTTTAAATGACTCTATGACAGAAGCAGATGATACTATTACAAGCTTAAACAGAAGGATACGTGACTGCAAAGCTGAAATATCTGACCTTAATTCCCAGGCAGCAGATGCAAATGCCAATATTTCAGAACTTAATTACCTTTATTCTACTGCTGATGATGAAACAATGGAACAATACTGGCAGCAGTTAGCCAGTGCAAAACAGGAATATAATTCTATAAAGAAACAGATAGAAGCTAAGGAAAGGGAACTCAGTGATTTGGAGGAGGACCTTGAAACTGCAAAAAAGAATGCAGCAATAACAGTTAATAAAAAAGTAGGCCAGGTCCGTCAGGATATTGCAGAAAAAGAAGAAGACATTACAGAAGTACAAAGTGAAATAAATTCGCTTGAAAGTGAAAAATCACTGGCTGAAGGCAGGAAAGCACAGCTTGAAACAGCAGAGGCAGAGCTTTATAATGCACAGAAAAAGTTAAAAGATGCACAGCGCCAGCTTGAAGATGCACAGAGTGTACTTAAAAGCGAAAACAGTGCAAAGCTGGAACAGACAGAAGCGGCTATTAAAACATTAAAAAGGCAGAAATCCAGCCTTAACAGCCAGAAGACAAAGCTTGAAACTTCATATTCACAGCTCCAGGCAGATTATGAGGCAGCAAAGGCACAAGCAGATTCTTACCAGAAGGCAGATGGAAGTACAATTGATACATTAAACCAGGCTGTACAGGAGAAGCGCAAGGCGCTTGAAACCCTTTATGTAAATCTTGCCAAAGAAAAAAATGATGATAAACTTAAAATCCAGGTTGCTTCCCTTGAAAATGAACAGAAGGCAGAAACAATCGAAATGAAAAAAGATGAAATTAACCGTCTTAAAAGAAAGCGTAAAAACTTAAAAATCAGGGCAAAGCTTGCTGGCACTATTTCGGATATAACTGCAAAAACCGGGGAAAATACAGCACCCGGGAACAGCCTGCTGCATATACAGCCAGGCGGCAGGGGATACCAGATAAGCATACCTGTGACAATGGAGCAGAGCAAACTGGTTAAACGTGGTGATAATGCTACAGTATTAAATATATTGGATGATGACCTAAAGGTAATCCTGTCAAATATAAAGACAGATTCACAAAACCCGTCTGCTGGCAGAACCCTTGTATTTAATATTTCAGGCGGCAATATTGAAAATGGTACTTCATTAAGTATATCTGTTGGGGAGAAAAAGGCAAATTATGATTACATAGTCCCTACAAGTGCAATACGTGAAGACAGTGATGGTAAATTTGTACTGGTAATACAGGAAAAATCAAGCCCTGTAGGCAACCGTTATATTGCCAGAAGGGAAGAAGTAAAGGTTCTTGCACAAAATGAAACACAATCAGCGGTATCAGCTGGATTTGATAATTATGCAAATATTATTACTACTGCTTCAAAGGCTGTTGAAAAAGGTGATTATGTACGTCTTGCACAGCAGTAATGGAAAGGCATGGTTGTTTATATGAAAGTTTTTTCAGGCAGAGTAAAAAATAAAATAAGATTTATAGCATTTCTGTTATGTGTTATTACAGTTATGGCGTGCCTTTGCCTGCTACATAAAACCAATAAAAAGGAAAATGAAGCCAATGCAGCAATACACTGGCAGTCAGGCAGGCAGAGGTTCGCATATATTTCTGTGTATATGTCCCCAGAAGAAAACTGGAAAGAAAGTGACAGGGATACCCTTATAAGCAATTTACAAATGTCATTCCGGGAAAATTCCATTTCAAATAATGACAGCAATAATAATGACAGTAATGATAGCAACAAAGGAATTATAAAAGACTGTTTCAGTTGTGAAGGCTTAATGGAATTTAGTAATGGAAAAAATACAGCAAATGCAAAAGTGACAGCAACAGGCGGGGATTTTTTCTTTTTCCACCAGCCTGTATGGCTGTCTGGCTTTGCATATTCGGATAGTGATGTTATGAAAGACCGTGCTGTAATTGATAAAGAACTTGCATGGCAGCTTTTTGGCGGGGAGAATGTAGCAGGCATGCCATTTAAAATAAATGGCAACACATATTATGTTGCAGGTGTAGTGGATACAAGCCAGCAAGAAGAAAAAAAGACATATGGGGAAATAAACCGTGCATGGCTTCCTTACAGTGCTTTTTGCAAAGAATACCAGAAACAAGACGGGGCATCCGGGGAAACAGGCAATACTTTAGATACAGGTACAGAAGAAAAGGCAGGCAAAATCCCAATTACATGCTATGAAACAGTAATCCCAAATCCTGTACAAGGCTGGGCTATAGACCTTATGCAAAAAAGCCTTGGTACAGAAAACCGTAAAATGGTAATAACCGAAAACAGCAAAAGAACAGATTTCTTTTATGTTATGGATAACCTGAAAAACTTTTTCTATAAGGCATCAGGTACACAGCCCGTTGCATATCCATATTGGGAAAATGCAGCAAAAGCACGTGATACCAAACGGGAACTTTACACAGGAATCCTTATAATTGCAGTTATATACCCGGTTTTACTATGTACCAGGGTTATTGCATGGATTTATAAAGCAGCAGATAACAAAATAAAGAAACGGATAAATAAAAAGCACAGCCCGGACTAGACACCATAAGGACCATCTTTCCTTCTTATCTGCATTCTTAAATACCAGCCACATATTACTATATATGCGCTTGTTAAATAAAAACTGCAAGGACTTACACCCTTGCAGCCATTTATAAATAATTATCTGTTATAAATATATCTTAGAACTCTGGTTCTATAAGGCCAAATGTATTACCCTTCCTCTTATAAACAACATTTACTTCATCAGTTGTTGCATTACGGAAAACATAGAAATTATGTCCAAGAAGCTCCATCTGGATACATGCTTCTTCTGGGTCCATTGGCTTCATTGCAAATCTCTTGGAGCGTATAATCTTAATCTCATCATCTTCTTCTATCTCTTCCTCCACAAAAGCCTTGCTAAGACCTATTGCAGACTGCTGCTGGTCAATAATCTTATTCTTATACTTGCGCAGCTGGCGCTCAATAATCTCTTCAACTAAATCTATAGAAACATACATATCATCACTAACCTGTTCCGCCCTTATTATGTTTCCTTTCATCGGTATGGTAATTTCTATCTTCTGCCTCTCTTTCTCTACACTAAGGGTAACATGTACTTCTGTCTCTGGAGTGAAATACCTCTCAAGCTTCCCTATTTTGTCACTAACCGCAGACCTAAGACCTTCAGTTACATCAATGTTTTTCCCACTAATAATATATTGCATAATACCACTCCTTTACTGTTTATTGTATCTATTATAACGCATGTACAAAGTATAATCAAGTAAAAATGCACAATTTTGCCATAATTTAACTCATTGTGTTACCAATGTGCTTTTTTCCAGGACTGCCTTCTGTCCTATACAGAAACAATAGCAGTGGTTTTTTTCCTGTTCAAGTTCTGCTTTGATGAACAGGAAGTATACAGGATAACCGCATAAAATAAA
>DKYP01000137.1 GCA_002499945.1 Lachnoclostridium sp. UBA7097 | reverse complement strand
GATTTAAAGTGGAATTAGTATAATTTACCTGCATTTTCAACATCTGTAACTTTGTCTGCAAGTTCTTTGTCACTTAATGTAATTGTATCATCTGCAACTTCTACTTTAATAGAGCCTGCACCTTTTACATAAATGGAGTCTGTGGAACTTCCAGATTTATTGCCAATCTGTATTTCTGCATATGCATCCTGTGCTTCTGTGCCGTTTATTTCATCAGCGGGCACAGCAGGTACAATGGATGCAGAAATATCATATTCCCCGTTTGCAATTAACTGCCCTGTTTCTTCTGGTGTCAGGGTGGAAGGCTTTAAATCCTTTAATTCAGTTACACCATCACCAAAATATATTTTCTGCTGTGGGACAGTGGAAGATGTACCATCATCATTGGTAACAGTTTTTGTGTAGTAATCTATATATGCTTCACCTTTTAAAAGGACAAGTGTGGAAATCTCACGGTTTGTATTTATGTCATTCCTAAGCACAATTCTTGTTTTTAATGTATTTGTATCTGCCATTTAAAAATCTTCTTTAATAAATAAATGTCAATAAACTGTCCTTCCAGTATTTTTTAAACAGATGGGGCAGGGCAGTAATAACATGTCTGCAGGCAAGTAAAAAATACCCTTGCTGTATTAGTTGTTAAATAATACAGTAAAGGTATTTTCCAGTTGTAATATACGTTAAAAGTTTTCTCTAAATTAAAAATTTTATTTGGTTTTATCCAGCTGTTTTATCATTTTCTTTCCGACAACTTTTCCGCTGTAACTGTCAAAATTATGCTGTTTCTTATATTCAGCCACAGCACTTATGGTTTTCTGCCCGTATATGCCATCAGCACTAATACCTAACTTTTTCTGTACCCATCTTATATGTTTTGCTTTGGATTCCGGTGTTACTTTTACCAGTGGTTTATCAGCAGGGGAAAGCTCCTGTTTAAATTTTTTCCAAAGTGTTTCATCTGGTGGCAGCCAGCCTTTCCAGCCAGGGCATTGTTTATGGCAGACATCATAATGCCTTAATACATTGCTTTCCGGGATGCCATATTTTTTCATAAGCTTTTTCACAAGTGCTGCAGTCTGGTTAAATGTTTTTTCTGTAATTTTTCCATTAACTGAACACATTTCAATGCCAATTGAATTTTTATTTGTTACTATGCCCCAGTATTCTGCCTTCCCTCCGCTGTAATCTTTCCCACAGTGCCATGAATATGCTTTCTGTGGGTTTACACACATATAAATGCCGTCATCACCTGAAAAGTAATCAGCAGATGCGCCACGGTTTACAGACTTAAAATGGTTTGTATTCCCTTTTGCAGTATCAGTTGTGTTGCCAGTATAATGCAGGACTATATATTTTTTTCTGTACTTTCCCAGGGTACGGTTTATTTTTGTCAGATTTTTATATATGAACATATCACACCTGCCTTCATTTAATTTCTTTCAGTTCCCTCATGGCTGGTTCAACAATTGTATGTATATACCCGTCACCGCCACGTTTTTCATAATCACCAAACAGATCCCAGAAAGCATCTTTTTCAAGCTCCGTCCAGCCGTCAGAATTTTTATATTTGTTGTAGTACCTTATTAAACTGTCTTTCAGTTCCTTAAGCTTTGTTTCATTTTCTTTTTCCTGCATACGCTCTAAGGTTTCAGCAATGCCGTTTACAGTTTCTGTAAGTTTTGCCAGGTCATTTTTAATTATTTCATCATGCCTTACTGACTGGCGGACATCTTCTGTATGCCTTTTTTGTAATTCTTCAAGGTGTTTTGAAGTTTTAACAAGCATTGCATGTTCCTGTTTTTTCTTCCTTGCCCATTTTGTTTCAATTCCAAGTTTTTCAATTAACAGCCATTCAAGAAGCCCTGTAATGGCTTTCACGCTGGCAAGTATGATACAGATGCTTGTTACCAGTGCTGCATAGTCTATTTTAAGTGCTCCTGTAACTGCTTCCATCCATATGGCACCATCCTTTTCTATTCTTTTGGCTTTGTATATGACAGTGCGTTGTAACTGTCACTTATGCCTGCTGTAGTCGGGTCATTTAACGCATTCCATAAGCTTACAACAGCAAGCCCGAGCACGTAAGGGTTGCTGGCAGCATTAATAATAATCCCGCCTAAAGCTTTCCAGCTTGTGATATCCTGTACTGTAAGCCCTGCATATGCAAGGACTGGTGCCAGGACTGCAAGGATTACCTGTACAATAAATACAGGGTTTTTGAACCTTACTTTTAAATTTAATTTCATAAAGACACCCTCCTGTTATCTATAAAATTTACATTCTGTATCCTGTCTTTCATTAGCCACATACCTATCTTTATCAGGGCAGAAATGCTGGAAACAGCATAACTGCCCGGTTTCATTTGTACCTTCACAGGCACGTAATTTACACAGGAGCATGGTTTTACCGCTGCGTCCTACAAATTTTTCATAACAGTTGTTACACATTATCCCTCCTGTACCTGGCATCTGAAGCCAGGTTTCCCTATTTCACCATAATAACTGACAGGGACATAAGCGGAATTTATAACACCAGAGGAATGTAACCTGATTCCATACCCCTTAAATTCAATATCCAGTTCATTTGTGGCAGGGTCAAAGGACAGGACTTTGCAGTTTTCTGTTTTGTACTGGCTGTTGATGCCAGGGTTTCCTGTTTTCTTCTCTTCCCTGTCTGCCCTTGTCTTTAATGTGGTATTTTCTTCTTTTGTTTCCGCTGGTTTTGTCACTGCCTCTTTTACATTTAACCTGCTGTTATATTTAGTTTCTTTAATATCTTCATTTTCTTTTTTTGCCATTTAAGACCTCCAATTAAAAAAGGGAATGGAATTTACTGTCCCATTCCCCGTATATTAATGTCAGGCTACAACTACTTTTACAACATCCTTAATCCCGCCATAGTCAATGTTTACCAGTGTATTACCGACAGCAACACCTGTTATTACACCGTCTGCAACCGTTGCAACAGCAGGGTCATCAGATGTTATGGTACATTCACTGGCAGCAATCCCCACATTGCTGTATAAACCTCCTTTAATACCAATGACAGAAATTTCTTTTGTATCATTTGGCGCAAGGTTTACAACAGCAGGCGTTGCTGCGATTTCAGAAACCTTTACTGCGGACTCTTCAGATGGTATTTCTGTAATATAGCCATAAACAAAACCGTCAGAACATGTGAGCCCTGGTACTGCAAGTGCATCACCGTCAAGTTTTGTTGTTGCAGAGCCGCCTGATTCAAGTGTTATGTCAAATGTACCAGAAAGCTGGAATGACGGTATGTCAATCTGGAGTTCACCAATTTTGCCCTTCTGGTTGTTGTGCCTGTCTGCTGTAAGGATGAGCTCACCAATCATAGGTGATGCTTCTGCATCAATTGTCACCCTCTTTACATTGGTGTTATACTGGTATGTAGCATTTATTGTGCCATCTTCACTGCCCACAAGGATAGTGCTGCCTGTTGGTGTGACTTCGGCAGTTGAACCGTCTGTTTTTTCTATGAACACTTTCCCCACAGGTACTTTTTTAAGGATACCTACACCTTTAACCAGGGTCACGCATTCAGCAACTGAATATACATCTTTAAGCCCCTCAACAATAGGTGTGCCTAAATTTGCAGCAATATATGAAAGTTTCCATTCTGCCATTTCAATGGAAGGTGCAACTTTTCTCCCATATTTATACTTGTAAAGTGTTTTGCTGCCCTTGCCGCCAGTAATTTCAGCGTCTTCCATGGATACAGCAATGGAAGTGTTAAGTGAAGTGTTCCCTGTAAACGCCAGCTGCCCGTTATGTAAGAACGCTACGTCCGCAGTGGACACTACAAAATCTTTTGATTTTTCTGTGTAAATATTTTTTGGCATATTTTACCTCCTGGAAATAAATAATTATAATAAAAAAAGGAACAAAACATTAACCAATTTTGTTCCTGACTGCTTCTTCATCTGCTATAAGGCTGCTGTCCCTGCCATCTGTTTCAATGCTTGTCATCCAGTGGGGGAGCGGTTCTTTAAATGTGACAAGGCCGCTCATCTGCCCTGAACGGCAGGCACTATATTCTTCATGCTTGTTAATACGTTTTATATACCGCCAGAATTTCCTTACTGGCAGGCCTGAAATATATTCCCCTGTAACTTTAAGGGCAACTGCCAGGGAATCTATGTAATCCTCAATGTCTGCTTTTTCCTTGTTTTTTTTAGATTCAAATTCCCTTGCTTTTTCAAGTGCATTGACAGTATCTATATTTATAAATTCATCAATGTCAAAATCAATGTCATTCTGTAAAATTATAATTTTACGCAGGTCATCAAAAACACTGCTGGTTATGGGAAAACCATTTATCGTAAAATCCAGGGTAGAAGGGTTATACTCTATCCTTGCATTATTCCCACACGCAAGCTGTAACATGTTTATTGCAAAATCATAATAAAATGGCAGGAAAGGCATATCATAATCCTTTGCCAGCTGTATATTGCGGCACGCATATTTAATAAAATCCAGGTATCCCATTTTAATGATTTCCTTTTCATGGAATACTGCATCTTTACGTACTGTAAGGGACTGCTGGTACTGCTGGAATGAAAGTATGTCCTGCATCTTTACAGGGTATAATGTTATCTGGCTGTTATATTCAATTTCTTTATCAAAAATAATAAAAGGCTGTAATTTGTCTTTGCTAATTTCCACACATGCCACCACCATCATTGTAATTGGAAATCCTGTATCTGAGGCATTTGCTATAATACTTGCTGTTAGGGCAGTATATTGTAACATGTTTCCTTGGGGCGGGCATTAAACTGCCAATGCCAGGGAATGTTTTTTCCCCGTTTAAAATCCTGTCTGTAATATCACATAATACATCAACCCGGTTGGCATATACATCTGCAAAATACCCCATGTCCCTTACCTGTTTTACAGATGGTGATGTACTGTCTGTAAGCCTTACAAGGTTTTTGGATGTAAAAATGCATACATACAGGTTAAAATCCATGAACATGTTCCTGTCAACGGTATCTATATCAGTTTCTACAAATACAAAAGTTTTTTCATCATCTGTTATATCAGATACAAAATTGTAATCAAAAACCTGTCCCTGTTCCTCATATACAACACCGTCATAAACCCACCTGCCCCCAAGCAGCACATCTGTAACATTAAGCCCTTTGCATACAGGGGGTACCGGGTTTAACAGTTTTATAAAGTTTTCATTATCCAGCAGGAGGTTAATGATTTTATTTTTATAAGAAGCTGCATAATATAAATTTGGAATAATACACCACCTCCATATTTAACCTGTTACATATATTTCTGTTTCTGACAAAACTTCACTGCCATAACATACCTGTAATAAAAAAGAAGAACCACAAAGCTTTTCATTGGCAGCAAGCAATTCTATTTTGTTTCCCTGGCTGTTTTGTGCTATATCTGCACCAGCAGTTACATTCCAGCTGAAAATGTGGTCTTCCCAGGGAACACCAATGCCATTCCCGTCCTTAATGGATGCCGTATATATACGTTTATAGGATTTCCTTAAATGTGTGCTGCCTGAAATTACAGCAGTTATGCCGGATGCAGTATTATTATGTGGCGGTGTAACAGACAGGATATCCGGTGCATGGTAATTACATACACCAAGTTCCAGTTCTTTTTCTGAAGGTGTATAGGCACACTCTGTTACCATAAAAGCCGCCACGCCTTTTCCCATATATGAATAGTCAGCTGTATCAGGTTTTGTAAGTTCATATACAGCCGGGTGTTCTTTGTTTTCACCAATAAAAAATTTAGTGCCACGGCTTAATTCCGCAGTATGGCTGTTTAACTGTGTATACAGTAAAACCTGGTCTGAACCAAGCCTTATAACTTTATCCTCATATGTCCCGTTATTATACTGTGTTGCATTCCTTGATATGACAGGGGTTTCCTGTATGCAGCCGTCTGCTTCCTGCCATTTTATGAACCTGTTGCACAGGCCAAGTTTCCCCTCACAGTGGATACCTGCCACATCATAGGATTCAATGCACAGCCAGTATTCGTTTTTTGCAGTGTCATAAAGCAGTTCGCCAAGGCTGGCAGGGCAGGTATGCAGTGTAAGGAATTTTGCAGTAGTCCCATAGGAAGCACTGTATTTTTTGTCATATATTTTAATAGGGATATCCTTTAATGTATTATAAATTACCATATGCGGGTTATATGAAACATCATCTGTAAAACCATAAGCCAGGATATCCTGTGCATCTTTAACCTGTGCATTATAAAGGGAGATGCCGTCCTGGCGGGCACGGGTTTTCATAAGTTCCAGCCCCATGTTACACCTTCTTCCTGCCAGATACTATATCAAAAATCCTGGAACTGCCATATGACCTGTTAATGCCAAGCTGGTCATTCTCTTTTTTCAGCATGGAACGTAGCTCCATTGCTTTACCCAGGCTCTGTGGAAGGTTAAGGCTTTTAAAATCTGATGGTGAAAGGCGTGGTTTTAATGCTGTTGGTGTACAGATATATTCAGAATCCAGCCATGCTATTACCATGTAATTGGAAAGTATTTCAATATCTGTGTCACTTAAACTGGTATTAAACCCTCCAAACCCGTCTATATTTTTGTCCCTGTCTTCAAGGTTATGTCTGCATGACTGGTAAAGGGTACACGCCTTCGGGATATAGCTGTATGCAACAGCATAGGCAGTAGAAGGGGGCAGCTCCAGGAACTTGTGGTCTTTTATTTTGTCAAAAAATTTATCTGCAAGTTCCTTGTAACTGGTGTAAGCCATATATACCCACCTGCCTTAATTTAATCTTCCTGTACTGTTTCTAAAAGCCCGTCAAAATCATACTGTAATTTCCTTGAAAGGAACCTTATGACATTTATATCAACAAGTGTCCTGTTTTTTATCATCTGGCTTGCCTTTGATATAAGGATGTCCCTCATATTGACAGCCAGTGCCTTGTTTACAGAAGCTTCAATTACTTTCATGTCTGATGAAAATATGCTTTGTAAGTCATTAATCCTTGCAACATTTTCATAGACAGGTGTAAGCCTGAATTTCCTGACAGCCCTTTCATCCATTAAAATCACAAGCGGCCTGTTAAGGAAATCCCTCTTGTAATTGTTCATTTCATTTAATTCTGCAACAGTCATGTATTCAACTGCACCAATCTGGTTCCATCTGAAAATTGCATTATTGGTACGTGATTTATATGTAAGGCCGCCAAAAGTAATTGATTTTACAGGGATTAATGTGTCAATAGGCAGGTCTTCAGTTACAATTTCATTGTTTTTGTCTGCCATGTCAAGGCTGTCAATCCCGCTGCTGATGGAATCTACCAGTGAGGCAGAAGAAGCTCTTTTGTTATATTGCAGGGATGTATCCGGGATACTGCCCCCTGTATCTGGCTGCAATGTACCATTTTCTTTTTCTTTTATTTTTTCAATTATTTTATCCCTGCCACTGTTCCCTACAGGTATACCAGCTGTTTTAGCATATTCTTTAAGTTCATCAGTTGACATTTTATCAAAATCCATTATCTGTCTAACCTCCTTATGGTTTTGCTGGACACACCTGGAAAAAGGCATTAAAAAAACACCTTTGTCCAGATGTCCAGTTTTTGCTTTGTTTAATTTAATCAGGCAACTTCATAGAGCCCTGTAATGCTGTCACATACAATGCCAACACCACATTTTACCTGTACCTGGCTGTCTATTGTCTGGTCATGTGTGTCCTTTTCACCTAAATCCCTTGCACGTACATCACCTTCATAGAACAGCTTGATAATCCTGCTGTCTTCAGGAAGTACATGGATTAAATTGTTATTTACCCTGAAATCATATGTGCCACGTATAAAAGTCTGTGGTATTACAATTGCTTTTGCAGGAAGGCCTATGTTTTCTAAAACCATGCCTTTGGTAGCCATTTCTTCTTTCTGTGAATTTGAAATCCATGCTGTGTTCATGCCCTCTGTGACATGTGAAAGGGCTGTCCTTGTACCGGCAACCACAACATTTTTCTGTGAAGCAGTCTGTACCCTTTCAATAAGTGTGTTCATTGTACCCCTGTCATAAGAACCGGTTTCCTTGAATTTTGCAGGCAGGTAAGTACCAATCCCGTTAAAAGCTGTATAAATACGGGCATCTATTTCAGCCTGTAATGCTTTCTGCATCTTTAACAGCATGTCTGCAAGGTTGTCATTGCCTGTAAGGAACCTTTCAAGGTCATTGTAAAGACGGATATAAATCCATGAAACAGGCACAGAAAAACTCCTTCCGCCAATGATTTTCTGCCTGTCCGTATCCCAGTGGTTTCCTGAAAAACTGGATACGACCAGTATTGAATTGTCTTCAATATAGAAGTCGTTTTCCTCACCTAAATCACCACGTTTAACTTCAACAAACTGTTTATAAAATTCAGAATCTTCCCATGCACCGGGAAGGTTTACCTTAAGCACATTTTCCATAATGGTAAAAATTTCATTATGGTAATTCCTGAAATTCTGCCATGTGAGTTTTTCTTCCCCAAGCAGCTCAAAAAAAGCTTCCCTTACAGCCTGGTCTGTATAAGTGGAAGCTTTTTCATTACTGTAAATGCCTACTTTCTTTTTAAGGCCGTCATTCATTAACGTAACTAACCCGTTTATATCAAAATCAAATCTCATTATATATAACCCTCCTGTATCTGTTAAGCTGTAACTTCTATTGTATACTTTGTATTCTTTGTGCCAAGGGCATAACCAAATTCATTTGTGGTGTCACCCTCTACAGGTGTCCCATAAGAACCTACAAAAAATGGGAAACCGCCTTCTTTTACGGCAGCTACTTTTAACTGTGTGCCGGATGCTTTTGCATATGCACCATCTTTAAACTCTACAAAATCACCTTTTTCAAGAGTGGCAGAAGACGGGAGGTTGCCAACTGTATACTTCCTGTCTTTCTTTAATTCATAAACCCTGAAAGGGATACCAGCCTTGTTAATAAAGTTTTCCTCATTCTGGTTTTCCTTCCTTGAAGTGTCATAATCCCATGCAGGGTTAGCCACAAGGTACATACCTCCTGAATAATCATCTGTTGCAGCATAAATGCTGTCTTCACCTTCTATAAGCTCACCCTTGCCTACAATGGCACCATTCTGGATATCCTTGTCTGACTGGAAAGAAAAACATGCGCATCCAGGCATAAAAGTAGTTTCAACTGTCATGTAACTGTTTTTCATTTAATATTTCCTCCTTATTTTTTTATAAATATTTATCAAGAAAATGGCCATACCTTTTATGTACCTGGTCATTACTGCCACCTGTACCTGTGACCCCTGCTTCTGGTGGTGTATATGCAAATTTCTTATTTGCATGGTTTTCCCTGCTTGTAAGGAATTTGCCAGCCATAATCATTAAGTCCTGGTGAACCTGTTCTTTAGGCAGTTCATATTTCTGTTCAATATTTGCCTTATAAACAAGATAAGCTGGATACCTGCCAAGCTTGTCAGCATAACTGCCCACAAGGGCATCTATTTCATCTTTATGGTGCTGTATTTCAGCCCCTTTTTCTTTCTTTTCATAAGTATCCAGTTTTTCCTGTACAATTTTATGTGCTGCTGCAAGGCTGTTATAGGCCTCTTCCAGTTTGTTATAGTTTGCCTGGAATTCAGCAGAAATTTTTTCAGTTATTTTTTTAACTTCTAATTCCACATTCTTTTTTGAGTAAGCTTCCTTTGTTGTATCAATTTCATTTTTAATGCTGAATTCCTCAAAATCCTCTTCAATGATTTTGTCCGTGGCAGACAAAGACATTGCAGTTTTAGACTCAAAATCAATGATGGCATCTGTTTTATTCCCGTCTTCATTTCCAGTGACTGCATAGTCAAAGCCATAAGGCCTGTAATCTTCCATATCCAGTGCAAACACCTTAGAATCTGTTGCATTTAAAAGCCTGTATTTGCAAGTTTCCTGGCCATCACCATTTTTGAATTTCTGTCTTGAAAGGGTTTTAATGATTTTTGTAAAATCCATTCCTTTTTCTCCTCCCATTTTTGCAGCTGGTTTGTTTTTGACAGGGGCAGTAGTGCCAGCTGCTCCATGCTGTCCCAGTTTTTCCAGCATCATTGCAAAATTCTGCTGGAACTGTTCTGTATTAATAGAAAAATCTTTTATTTTTTCAACCCGGCATGACGGGAAACATGGGCGTACATTTTTAGATGCGTCATCAGATTTATTAAGCAGGCATAAAGCACTGAAAGTAAAATCATCTATGGCAATGATATCATTTTCTTTCCAGTGGTATTCATTTATTGTTATTTCACAGCTCTGGTTAAAATAAATATCATCATTGTAGGCAGCGTCCATAATATTAAAACGCCCGGTCCAGAGAAGTATGCTGCATGTAAGATACGTGTTTACTGTTATCCCGTCAGGCTCCAGCACTTCTTCCAGCTGTAACCCTGATGATTCAGGTATGATGCCAAAAGGAATACATTCATTTATAATTTCAACGGATGTATTAGTTATTACCCATCTGGAGTCATGCCCTCCTACACGCCATAAGCCGTTTTCTTCATCTTTATACAGGTGGGCGATTACAGGTTTATTATCAAATTCCCCCCTGGACATTGCTTTTTTAACAGCTTCCAGTGTAATGTCAGAATCGTTTGCATTGTCGCCAGTTGCAAGCATATAGCATTTACATCTGGTAAATTCCTGGTTTACTATCTCAAAACCAGATAATTTTGATGTGAAATTTAACGTCTGGTTTTTGTTAAAATACAATTGCAGTTTTCCTCCTTATCTATAATTTTTATAATATAAAAGAGTGCCTGTAATTTAAGCACCCTTTGGTATTAATTGTATAAATTTTTCAAATACTGCTTGTTTAAAATTTCAGTGTTTTATCAATAAAAAAAGAACCATGCCCAAATTTTGAGTTTAGTTCCTGCATAAGTTCTTCTGTCTGGATAAACACAAACACTTCTTTGCCGCCAATGTCCCTTTTTGTATACTTAAAACCAAGGGACAAAAGGGCATCAGCCTTGTCTTTGTCTTCTACAAATATTTCACCCATATTTTTAATCACTTTACCTTTTCTTTACTTCTAATAATTTGTCTAATCCAAAATAACGGATAAGGGCTTTACCTTTTAAATTTCCAGTATCTTCCTTTGTGCCAGTACAGTCATTTAGCCATTCTAAAAATCTTTCAACTGGTAAATCCTTATAATCAATTACTGTATTGCATTTTCCACACATAGGGATGTCTGTATATCCATTATAAACTGCTGGGACAGGAACTGGAATTTCCTGGCCTGGTTCTGTCCTGTATGTAAATAAATCCCATGTTATTTCTTTACCACAATATTTACATGTCATAAATTTTTCTCCATTCTAAATTGAAATTTTATATTTAATATGATACACTCAATAATATTCCATAATGAAAGAGAGTGTTAATAATGAAAATTTGTCCACAATGTAAAATTGAAATGAAACAATTAGGAAACGAAAATATGCTTGTAAAAGGATGCATATTAATAAGCAAAGGTGATGGATTTGGAATAAGAGAGCGTTATGGAAACTTGACTTCTTATTATCATGTATGCCCCGGATGTGGACTTATACAACAGTATGTACCAGATGAATTATTGGAACATATAAAAAAATTGTAACTACCATCATTTTCATATCCTGTTTTCAGTGGAGTTGCTGCCGTTTTCTCTTTGTGTTTCAGTACCTTCACTTATTCCAGTGTCTTCTTCCTCCGGCCTGCCGCTTTCACCTGTGCCATCACCAGACTGTGTATAGCTGCTACGCAATGGCTGCCACATATCCAGTATGTCTTTGAATATAACCCCTTCAACAACAGTGTTCCCAAGCATTGCCGCAGGTGTTATCCCTGCCGCTGCACACAGTTTCATCTTATTGGGCAGGCTTGCCTGTGAAAGTTTTAATTCTTCATCAATTACTTCATTCCTGTTAAATACAGTTATGTCCATTATCCTGTAAACAAACTGGTATGATGGATATAAATAATCCCGTAATTTCATCTGTAAACTAACCCAGTTTTCCAGTATACGGTAAATCCTGAATATATCAGCACTGTCATTTGTAATTGACAGTTTAAGTTCAGAGCCGCTTGATGCACCAGACATAAGTGCTTCACTTACACCCTGTTCTGCATACATCTGTGATGTTGCATCATCAACCTTGTCCCTGTCATCAGAATTGCTGGACGAAAATTCCACTGATTTGACATCACCAGGATAGGGCAGTACACCAATGTTTTCCTGTACCACGTCACATGCCGTTTCAACATATGGGTAAAGCATTTTCTCATCCATGGCAATTTCCCCGTTTTCCATAGGTACAGGCAGGACTAACAGCTTGTATGCATCATTAACAGCTTTGCTTTTGGCAATATCCTTGTATTCATCTACCAGCAGTATGTTTGCTATCATAGGGAACAGTGGCGGGAACAGGTGTATAAAGTTATTGTTGTATTTCAGGCAGAAACCATTTTTGTAAGGTATATCAACAAGGTTATTGTATGAGGTTTCTTTTGAATGTTCTATTAACTTCTGTAATTCTGGTGGAAGGCTTTCATAATAACTGTCTGGGAATAAACTCCTGTTTATTGCAAACCCATAAACATTGCCACATATATTTTTTGTAATCTGGCAGTAACGTGGGTCAAGGAAAAAATATGACATATCCAGCCCTGTTTCAATTACAAATGCAAAACAGGCATCATTCAGGTACATTCTCTTAGTAATGTCATGGATATTATTTGCAATGTTGAATTTACTGGACTGGAAAGCAAATTTAATGTAATTTTTTTTCAGCGTTTCTTCCTTAACTTTAAAGAATGAAATATCTGTAACCTCAGTATCAATATGGTAATGTAGTTCTGGCATATTTGAAAAATAATCCACCAGCCTGCGCATATACCCTGATTTCTGGTACATATAATCCATTAAGCGCTTTTTTATAAATATTTATCTGTTATAAAATTTTATTTAAGTTTTTGTTATCATACTGGAAGATACTGGTCTTACTAGCTTTCCGCTAAACCACTTTCTAAAAACATATATTTATCATACTTTTATTTTGTAGAATATATGTTTGAAAAAGATGTGTAAAATATTGTGTAAAAAAATTTTTTGTGTAAAAAGATGTGTAAAATATTGTGTAAAAATTTAGAGGAAATATGCAACAGTAATTGTATATTTCCTCTTTTGTTCATTCCTCCATTTTCCTCAAATCTTCCTTTATCATTTCATCTGTGGTATGTGTATAAACATTCATTGTCATATCAATTTTACTGTGTCCTAAAATTTTCTGTATGACTTTTTCCCTCATGCCCTTCTCATAACACCTGGTAGCGAATGTATGGCGCATACAATGAGGGGTAAAATTTTCAAATATTACTGGCTCTCTGCCCTCTGCTTCTGCCGCTTCTTTTTCTTCATTGTTCATTTTGCCTGTTATGCGTTTTATGGTTTCCCTTATATTGTCATAATAAAATACATTTCCAGACCTGCTAATAAAAACAAAATCCTTATATCCGTCAATAGAAACTGTGTTCTGCTTACTTCTGTTCTTTCTTTGTTCCAGTAAGGCTTCCTTAACTTTTCCCAGCATAGGCACATTTCTTACAGAACTTTTTGTTTTTGGTGTTGTTATAATAAGTTTGGTTTTCCCTCCCTGTTTTACATAATCATGTAATCTATATAAAGTTTTGTCTACGTGGATAGAATTATTTTTAAAATCAATGTCTTTCCATGTAAGGCTTAATATTTCGCCTATCCTCATGCCAGTACCAAAACCAGTGATAAATAAAGGCGCATATTTTTTATAACATCTGTCATTCTTCACAAAATCTATAAAACGTTGTTCCTCCTGCTCTGTCAGTATTCTTTTTTCTTTTGCGTCCTGTTTCCTTACTTTTAATGCCCCCTTTGCCGGGTTGTTGTCCACAAGCCCGTTACTTGCAGCATCATTGAACATTAAAGACAAAATCCCAGTATACTGTGCAAGGCTGTTATAACTTTGCCCGTCTTTATTCAGTGTGTTTAATATGTTTGTTATGTCTATCTGGCGTATGCTTTTTATTTTCATCTGCCCAATAGTTTTAGAAAAATATTTCATATACAGAAGATGTTCATTATTCAGCGTGGTTTCTTTCACATTTCCCACCCTGTAGGCTTCCTCCCACTGGGAAAACCACTCATTCAGTGTAATATCATTTATGGCTGTTTCTTTTTCTTCCTTCATTCTTTCACGTTTGCCTTTGTATTCACCTTTACGGATTTCTCCCAGTGCTATATCTTTCTTTTGTTTAATCTCGCCTAATGTTTTACCATATACACAATACTTTTTCCCGTCTATGGATTTACGCCACATATAAGTGCCGTCTTTTCTCTGTGTGACATTCTCTGGCATAATCCTGCCGTTGCTGTCTTTCCTTTTATCTGCCATAAGTTTTTACCTCCCCTGCCTGCTTTCATGCACTCTGTGATGCGCATAACCAAACCATCTGGCATATGCATTCCCCGGTCTGCCCGTTAATGTGAAAAAGGGGAAACAATATCTTTGTACTGCCCCCCTTATCCTTTTTTCTGTTCTTCTTAGAAGTTATGTGGCTCATTGATATTTTTGGTAACTTCCCGTAACTGGAAATTTTCAGCCTCATATGCAGCAAGTTTATTCTTCAGCCTGGCAATGGTTTCTTCATTTGCCTTGTTGATTATTTCCAGGTTTTCATTTCTGGTCATTGCCTGCCTGTATGCTGGAAGTCCTTCAAGAAGTGTTTCCTTTTCATCCACCAGCTTATTATATTTTTCTTCGCTTTCTATAAGCCATTGCATGTACTTTTTTAACTTTGCCCTGGTTTCTTCCAGTTCTGCTTCAAGTGCTGCTTTAGTAGCCATAAAAACCCCCTTTCCCTGCACTGTAAAAGTCTTTTTGATAATGGTTCATGCCATGCTGCCGCCCTCCAGTGCATGTACAATCCCGTACAGGTTGCTAAGTGTTATAAAATCTGTGATGTTTTCAACTTCACCCTGTATTAAAATTCTAAGCTGTGTTGCATTAAAACACTGTCCTGCTGCCATATCCTGTTTGATTTTCTCTGCTGTAGTCAAAATAAAAGTGGCATTGCTTACCTTGTTTTTTTCGTAGTCATATGTACCCTTAAATATTTCAAGTAAATAATCTGTGTTACCATAAGCAAATGCACACTCTATGGAATATCCCATCTGTGTAATAGCTGTTTCCCTTTTCAATCCATGCTTGTTTGATACCATTGTATTTATTTTTCCCATAAGTTCCCTTGATGTCTGGTACTGCCCTGGCTTTTCCCTGGCTGCAAATATAACAGCGTCCCTTAAATAATATGTTCCAACATGCTTGTAAGAAAAACCCATGTTTAACAATTCATCACTGGCTGTTTTTTCAAGCTGGTTCATTTTACTAAAACTTTTATATGCCAGTTCTTCCCTTTGTTTTGCTGTCCTGTTCATTCTGCAACCTTGCCTTTCCCTGCATGGTATCCAAGGCAGAACGCTGCTTTAATGGCTGTTGCAACACCTGTACCAGCATAATGTGCAATATGTACAAGGTTCATAAAATCATCTTTCGTGAGAAGTTGTAAAGCCTCGTTACTAAAAAATTTAGTGCGGTAATAGCTTGAAAGCTGTTCTGCTTTTGCTTTGCCTGGCTGTCTTTCCCAGCCATAAATTTTTGCTTTAATCCTTCTGAAAAAACGCATAAAAATATCCCCTTTCTGCAATTTTAGTTTTAAAATTTACCATATATTTCCTTTTTACCCTGCATGACATTTGAAATAATCATCTAATATCTGCCTGCTGTACAGCTTTATCTTGCAGTAATGTTTTTTGTTCTTCTTTCTTCCTTAAACCCCATGAAGCAATTTCTTCAAGCTTCCTGCTTTTCTTCATGCTTTTAAGGAATGAAGATACAACATATTCTATATGTTCTATGTCCTGTTTCTCCAATTCTGAAACAAAGCGGCTTAAATGCTCCATTTCACTTGGTGCAAGGTTAAAAACCATATCATTCATTAACACAATGCCGCCGCTGTCGGTCTTGTAAGGCCTTGCATATGGCTCTTTTTCCTCTACATCTGCCATGCAGATTAGTTTAGGCAGCTTCAATACTGGTTTCCTGAAATAGTTTTTTACTAACTGCCGCTGTACGTCCCATGCCAAATCATCTGTAAAGGACTTGACTAACATTAGATAACCACTTTCTGTAATCAATGTCTTATCCATATAATCATTGTCGGATATAGAAATTATGCGGCTTTTCCGAATTTCGGAATTGCTCACTGTGAAAAAATCTTCCCCTTCAATAAAACGTTTCTTGTTGTCAATAAATCTTTTGTTTGCCGTTCCCTCTGGCCTTTCGTGTACTGTGTCAATGTCTTTGAATGTTACAACTCGTTGATTCTGGTACACTTTGACTGCCAGTTCTGTGTTGTTAATCTTTTCAATTTCGTTCAATAAAATCACCTACTTCGCATTTCGTAAGAAAACTGTACTAAACAATGTTTATGGTTTCTTGTGGCTGTCAGATAGCCAGATAAGAAGTTGTTATTTCACTAGAGTATGAAATGGATTATTGATATTAAAAGCTATTTAAACGATATTAAATAACTTTTAAAGGCATTATATATCGCTTGAATCTATTTGTCAATATCATTTAAAGTTATTTTTAATCTTTTATTGACTTATATTCATATTTTCTATATAATTAATATATCTTAGGAGGTGTTTTTCCACATGATTAGAATAAAAGTATCCGACCAACTTGGAAAACATAAAATGAATAGAAAACAACTTGCACAAGCAGCTAATATACGCCCTAATACCGTATCTGCTTTATATGATGAAACTATCCAACGGCTTGATAAAGATATGCTGAATAATCTTTGTAAAGTTTTTAATTGTGAAATATCTGATATTTTGGAATATGTGCCAGATAAAGAAGAATAATAACACAAAAAAAGACAGGGTTTTAACACTCTGTTTTTTAATTGTCTTAATTCCATTGTGATATAGGGGATATTTTCCAGTATTTTCCAAATAAAGAAGGCTCTTGAAATCTGGCTGCAGATATGCTATATTAGATATACAAAAGAACAACCGCCCACAAGGGGTTGACCGAATGAATATGGTAGCAAAGCCGCCCATCACTAGCCAAAGTATCAGGGTGGCTTTTGCTATGTAAGGCTACTTACAAAACGTAAACACGAATGTAAGCAATGCCAGGATAAAAAGACCAAAAGTCATTAAATCCTTAAAATCAAAATGATTTTTCATAGGCATCACCCCCATTCTCTTTAGAATGAGGCCAACGCACCCTGTAACACGGTTGTCCATGCAAATAATATATCACAATTTCTGTTATTGGGCAATATCGTTTTATTCTTGGTACAATTCAGAACCTTATCTGGCTTTCTTTATTCACCCACTTATTCCCCACATTCATGGGGAAAGTGGGGTAGTAATGGCAGAACTTTTATTTTATCTGGCTGTTCTTATTTGTCCACATGACCTATAAACGTGGACA
>DKYP01000033.1 GCA_002499945.1 Lachnoclostridium sp. UBA7097 | reverse complement strand
TAATAGACCGCGGGCTTGACCAAAAGGTTATCTTATAGAAGGTGTCTGGCAACAGTATACAGTTTTGAATGTATTAATGCTTATATTTATATGTGGAAGCTTTTTGGTTTCCACTTTTTTTATTAACAATTTTTTTGAAATTGTCAGAAAACTATTGCATAATTAAAACAAAAGTGTTACAATTAAGACACTTAAAAAAGACAGCGGTTTTATATCGTATATGTCAGGCGAGGAGGCGTATATGCGAAAGAAATCCCATATTTCGTTAGCTTGGTATCTGATGAATAGTGAGGGGATGGAGATGCTGGGAAGTCATAAAGGTTCATTCTATATAGGCAGTATATTGCCAGACTGCGTTCCATCATTTTTTGTGAGGAAGCATACATTTGAGGATTCCTTTGACATCCTGAAGAAAGAACTTGGCAAACTGGTTTCACACTTTGATGTAAAAAAGGGAGCGGACTGTTACTTTTGCAGGCATCTTGGCGTGATAGTCCATTATATAGCCGATTACTTTACGTTTCCACATAATGCTAATTATCCCGGGAAATTAAAAGACCATTGTGTTTATGAGGAAGAGCTGAAACATGCAATACGTTCCTACGTCCACAGCCCGGAAGCAATAAGAAAGCGTTTAGGGGAAACAGTCCATTCTCCAGGTGCGATATTGAATTTTGTCCAGAGGATGCATGAAATTTATACGAGTATGCAGAGTGCAGTGAGCCGTGATTGTGAATATATTGTAGAGCTCTGCCATACTGTCGTTGATGCAATTCTTTTATTATTTGAGGAACAGGCCAGAGAAGCGCATCCAGGGATACCAGCTTAAGATTATGGAAGACGGAAAGTTTTATGAGGACGGGACCGTACATCGTATAAAGGGCTGCTTGTTACATATAATAAAGTAACAGGCAGCCCTTTTTTACTATACAGGAATGCCTTGTAATATTAAGAAAATGAAAAGGAGGGAAATACTATGGAATATTCAGTATCAGTCAGTGTTTTAAAAGATGATAAATCCGAAGAGGAAGTTGAAGTTTATTTTGAAACAGAAGACCTTGATGATATTGCAAAAATAAACAAAAAAATTATATTTATAAAAGAACAGGCAAGAAAACAGTATGAAGATACCATAAAAGTTTATTTTACCAAATTAGATTTAAAAAGGCTGCAAAAAGAAATTGATGATATAAATGATACATCTGGATGGTATAATGATGAAACATATAATGAGTTTACCAGACAGGAAGAGTTTTATTACAATAACCTGTAACTATGGCTGTGAATAGTAACAAAATTAAAAATTCAGACACTTATCACATTTTCCATCTTGACTTCTTCCTGATTTGCGGTAGAATAGATGATAGCGTTTTATGTGTAAAGCGTTACACAAGATTAATTTTGGAGGAATAAAGATGAATTCAGCAAAAAAATTAATGAACCAGCAGAATAAAACTGATAATAACGCCGCCAGGCCAGGTGTGCCTGCCCAGGGTGACAGGATTTTAGGGGATGCAGGCGGAGGTCCTGGCAAAAAGCCACTAATTCTTGGTGCAATATGTGTTATAGTTGTAATTGCACTTTGCGTAGGCGTAGGAATACAGCAGTTAAAGCCGCAGAGGGTGCTGGTTGTTAAAGATACAAAGATGACAATGGACGATATGATGTATCCTATATATGAGAGGGAAAGCCAGTATCTTCCTTTAAATGAAACCTACCAGTATATGATGGGCTCTTCTGTATGGGATGTTGCCTACCAGGGGGATGATTCTTCTGTTGAGCAGGGGACAAGCAATTCTGACGGGCTCAAGATAGAGATTATGAATAAGGAAACTGAATATGAAATCTTATACCAGGAAGCTGTAAATGCAGGATACAAGATTACAGATGATGAGAAAAAGGATGCAGAAGCACAGGCAGAAGAAGCTTTAAAAGGGCTTTCAAGCGTACAGAAATTAAAACTCTGTATTTCCAGTAAAAGTTTAACTTCAAGATTTGAGAAGAGGATTGTTGCAGACAGGTATAAAAAAGACCAGCAGGAGAACCTGAATAAAGAAGTTGATGAAAACAGCGCAATTGCAGATATTTCAAAGGAAGAGAACCGCCAGTACGATATTGAATACTATTATGTACTTCTGTCAACAACTGACAGTGAAGGCAATACTAAAGAATTATCAAAAAGTGACAAGAAAGAACTTGCAGATAATATAAAAGCACTTGCAAAAAAAGCAGAAAAAGCAAAAGATTTTTCAAAACTTATAGAAGATGAATCAAAATCTGATATTAAGTACAATACAGGGAAGTTTACAGAAAAATCAGGCTGGGTATTTGTTTCTGACAAAAATTTAAAGAAAGTCAAGGCTTTAAAGAACGGTGAAATCTCAGAACCATTTATTGATGATTCTACAGGATATTATGTCTTTGTTAAAATGATAGACAATAATTCAACAGAGGCTTACCAGTCGGAATGCGACAAGGCAATAGATGCAGCACGCCAGGCTAAGTATGATGAATGGTATAAAGGTATTAAGGATAGTTATAAAGTGGAGATAAATAATGAAATCTGGGATGAAGTAACTATTGGTGCAGTTACAACAGGGATAGTAACAGCAGAAGATTTACAGGCAATGGAGGAAGAAGCTTCTTCAGGCGCTTCAGAAGAATAGAAGCATGCAGGGGCTCCAGGCACTAAGTATTACAAGCCGTATGGATATATGCCATATGGCTTGTTGTTACTATCTACGGCATAGTAACAGGCAGCATTGTATCAGATGAAATGGAGGATATTACACTATGGGAAGTGTTAAAAGGATTTATGTTGAAAAGAAGGCACCTTATGCTGTACGTGCAAAAGAACTTAAAGAGGAAACAAGGCGTTATCTTGGGATTAAGGAACTGGCAGATGTACGTGTGCTTATACGTTATGATGTTGAGAACTTAAGTGAAGATACATACAAGCGGGCACTTGTTACAGTATTTTCAGAACCGCCTGTAGATGATTACTATGAGGAGAAGTTTAGCTATAAGGAGGGAAGCCTTGTATTTTCAGTGGAATATCTTCCAGGACAGTTTGACCAGAGGGCTGATTCAGCAGAACAGTGTGTAAAACTCCTGGATGAAAAGGAAAATCCTGTTATACGTTCAGCCATTACTTATGTTTTTGAGGGAAATATAACAGAAGAAATGGCAAAGCGCATAAAGGAATATTGTATTAACCCTGTTGATTCACGTGAGGCAGGTGAAAAGAAACCAGAAACACTTGTACAGGAATTTGACGAACCGGCAGATGTGGCAGTTTTTGAAGGTTTTAAGGATATGCCAGAAAAGGAACTTAAGTCACTTTATGATTCATTAAACCTTGCAATGACATTTAAGGACTTTCTCCATATACAGAATTATTTTGCAGGGGAAGAGAAAAGGGACCCGTCTGTTACTGAAATCCGTGTGCTTGATACATACTGGTCTGACCACTGCCGCCATACTACATTCCTTACAGAGCTTAAAAATGTGGAATTTAAGGACGGCTATTATAAAGAGCCGGTAGTTAAAGCATATGAAGAATACCTTGAGGCAAGGAAAGAGCTTTTTAAGGACAGGCCGGATAAGTTTGTCTCACTTATGGATATTGCCCTTATGGGTATGCGTAAGCTTAAGGCTGACGGGAAGCTTGAAGATATGGAGGAGTCAGACGAAATTAACGCATGTTCTGTCATTGTGCCAGTTGAAATAGACGGGCAGACAGAAGAATGGCTTGTATTTTTTAAGAATGAAACACATAACCACCCTACAGAGATTGAACCTTTCGGCGGGGCTGCTACATGCCTTGGAGGTGCTATACGTGACCCGCTTTCAGGCCGTGGCTATGTATACCAGGCTATGCGTGTAACAGGCGCTGCAGACCCTTCTGTGCCTATGTCAGATACACTGCCTGGCAAGCTGCCGCAGAGAAAGATTGTAACAGGTGCAGCACAGGGTTATAGTTCATACGGCAACCAGATTGGCCTTGCCACAGGGCTTGTAAATGAAGTCTACCATCCAGGCTATGTTGCAAAGCGTATGGAGATTGGCGCTGTTATGGGCGCTGCCCCACGCCGTAATGTAATCCGCAAGAACAGTGAGCCGGGTGATGTAATTATACTTCTTGGAGGCCGTACCGGGCGTGATGGTATTGGCGGTGCAACAGGCTCTTCAAAAGCACATACTACAAAATCCATTGATGTATGTGGTGCAGAGGTGCAGAAAGGAAATGCACCTACAGAGCGTAAAATACAACGTCTTTTCCGTAAAGAGGAAGCAAGTTTAATTATTAAGAAGTGTAATGACTTTGGCGCAGGTGGCGTATCAGTCGCTATTGGCGAACTTGCAGACGGACTCAGGGTTAATCTTGATAAAGTGCCTAAAAAATACGCAGGGCTTGATGGTACAGAACTTGCAATTTCCGAATCACAGGAGCGTATGGCAGTAGTTGTAGCCAGGGAAGATACAGATAAGATGTTGAAACTTGCAGCAGAGGAAAACCTCGAAGCTGTAGTAGTGGCAGAAGTAACAGAAGAACCCCGTCTTGTCCTTACATGGAGGGACAAGGTTATTGTAAATATATCAAGGGCATTCCTTGATACAAATGGTGCACACCAGGAAACAGATGTAGTAGTAACAATGCCTTCAAAAGAGGACAATTACTTTGAACAGGAAAAAGAAACCACAGATATAAAAGATGCATGGCTTTCTACATTAAGTGATTTAAATGTATGCTCACAGAAAGGGCTTGTTGAAATGTTTGACAGCTCAATAGGCGCTGCAAGCGTTTATATGCCTTATGGCGGCAAAACACAGCTTACCCCTGTACAGGCAATGGTTGCAAAACTTCCTGTCCTTTCTGGTGTATGTGACACCGTTACAATGATGAGTTATGGCATTGACCCGTACCTTGCAAGCTGGAGTCCGTACCATGGTTCTGTGTATGCAGTAATATCCTCTGTTGCAAAGATAGTTGCAGCAGGCGGTGACTACAGAAAGATACGTTTTACATTCCAGGAATACTTTAAACGCCTTGGGGAGGACCCGGAGCGCTGGGGTGAACCTATGGCAGCGCTTCTTGGTGCATATGATGCACAGATAAAGCTGGGGCTTGCTTCGATTGGCGGCAAAGACAGCATGTCAGGCACATTTAATGATATTGACGTGCCACCAACACTGTGTTCATTTGCAGTAGACATTGCAAAAATACAGGATATTATTTCACCTGAACTTAAAGAAGCAGGCAACGTTCTTGTTAAATTTGATATAGAAAAAGACCAGTATTCGCTTCCTGTATACAGCCAGCTTATGTCCCTGTATGGAAAGATTAAAGAAATGGCAGGTGCAGGGATTATTAAATCAGCATATGCCACAGGCTTTGGCGGCATATGTGAAGCTGTAAGCAAAATGGCATTTGGAAACGGGCTTGGTGTTAAAATAGAAAGCAGCATAAGCACAAGTGCGTTATTTGCAAAAGACTATGGTTCAATAATTGCAGAAGTTGCTGTTAATGACCTTAGCAGAATAACAGCAGATTATACAAAGATTGCAGATATTACAGATAGTGCGGAATTTGTATACGGGGACATGGTTATTACAATGGAAGAAGCACTAAAAGCATGGAAATCAAGGCTTGAAAGTGTATTCCCGACAAAATCAGGTGTTGTACAGGCAGAACTTGAAGATACTTTATTTGAAGAGAAAAATATTTATATATGCAAAAATAAAACAGCAAAGCCTGAAGTATTTATACCTGTATTCCCAGGCACTAACTGCGAATATGATACTGCCAAAGCATTTGAAGCAGCGGGGGCATCAGTAAATACACTTGTATTTAAAAACCTGTCAGAAAGCCAGATTACAGAATCCGCCAAAGCATTTGAAGCAGCAGTAAGGAAATCACAGATACTTATGTTTTCAGGTGGTTTCAGTGCAGGTGATGAGCCAGATGGTTCAGCCAAATTTATAGCATCAGTATTCAGGAACCAGGCAATAATGGACGCAGTACATGAACTCCTGCAGAAACGTGACGGGCTTGTACTTGGCATATGCAACGGCTTTCAGGCACTGATAAAACTTGGGCTTGTACCTTATGGTGAAATAAAACCACAGGCAAAAGATTCACCAACACTTACAACAAACAGTATTGGACGCCATATATCCAAAACTGTATACACAAAAGTTGTTTCAAACAAATCACCATGGCTTTCAAAAGCAGTACTTGGCAATATATACGCAATCCCTGCATCACATGGTGAAGGGCGCTTTGTAGCAAGTGATGAAGTAATTAAAAAGCTTTTTGAAAACGGGCAGGTTGCAACAAGATATGCAGACCTTTCAGGAAACGTAACAATGGACGAAGACTTTAACCCGAATGGTTCATATGCCGCAATCGAAGGAATTACAAGCCCTGACGGACGCGTACTTGGCAAAATGGCACATTCAGAAAGAATTGGGAACGGCGTTGCCATAAATATATACGGGGAACAGAACCAGCATATATTTGAATCAGGTGTTGAGTATTTTAAATAGACTATAAAAAATTATAACTTATTTTATAAAAAAGCCCCCGTAATTTATACTATAAATTACAGGGGGCTTTAAAGTTAAACCTGGAGGACATTATTTTTCATTACACCTGGATTTAATAATTCTTCCACAGTTTCTAACGGGATATTTCTTTCAGAAGCCACTTTCCTTATATCTTCAGCTGGTATACCTACCTGTTTCATAGTTTTTAATGTCAGGATAACTTCCTCCATAGCTTTTTTTTGTGCCATATCCTTTGCGATATCGTTTGCCATGTCCTTTGCCATATCCTTTGCCATATCTTGTCCTATCTGTTGCCCTAATATCTGGGCTTCACGTCTTAGTTCTTTTTTCCATTTTGGTTCATAATCTTCCCTGAGCATATGGTCCACCTCTTTCATTATTTCTGGATATTTTTCCAGTTTATAGTCAGCCGTATCCTTAATTAATTCTAACAAAGTTAAAAGTTCATTATCAGTTATTTTACCTGTCTTATACGCATTTTCAAGAATATCTGTAATTTTTGTATAAACTGCTATAATTTCATTTTTATAATTTTCAATGTGTTTTTTAGTTGTAACATTTTTTATATGCCTTAATATTTCATATGGAAGAAATAAAAATAATCCATTTTTTCCAATATCGTCTAAATCATAATCATAAAGCCTTATTACAGGGACTTTATAATTATAAGAACCATCCTGGAAATTTATCTTCATTTCCAGGGTTTCTGGCATATTTTCTTTTGGTACGATGTTTTGTCTTTGTTTTTATTCTTATTCTTTTCTGTTTCTGCCATATTATTCCTTCTGTATCTTTAACTGGATTAACTGTTACTGGTCTTAATTTATTATACCATTCCTTAGCAAGGATAGCAACTATTTTTTATTTGCAAATTCTGTTTTATTTATACACCTGCTGGCGAAAAGAAATATTATATAAAGGGCAAGAACAAGGGCACATATAGCAAATAATGCAGGTATCTGGAATGTACTTGGTATAAATCCGAGTATTATATTATAGGCTTTGTGGGACATGCTTCCTGCAAGCATTAAAAAGAGGCATGGAAGTATAATCCAGTGTATGCTGTCAGGCATTATATAATCTTTCAGGTAGAAACCTTCCATAACTGCTATAATTACCTGGCTTAATAACATCCCCATAAGATATGCTTTTATGCCATATACAGGTACAAGCACTACCAGGAAATATATTTTAATTATAAGGCTTAGTACAGTTATTATAAATGTAAGCTGTGTATGCCCCATTCCGTTTATTATACTTGTAAATGCTGTTGAAATATATAAAAACGGGCAGAGCCATGAAAGTATAACTATATATGAGCCAGCGGTTTCATTATGGAAAAAAAGTGTCCCCATTTTATTTCCAAATACAACGAATATACAGACAAAAAGCCAGCCTATAAGAAGACTGTATTTAGTAGTAAATGTTACAGATTTTCTTATTCTGGCAAAGTTTTTCTCTGCCTGTGCCTGTGCAATTGACGGGAGAAGCATAACTGCAAAGGCATTGCTTATAGCAGAAGGGAAAAGTACAAAAGGCATTGCCATTCCTGATAAAATCCCATAAATACTTAGTGAATCTGACGGGCTGTGGCCATACTTCTGCAATGCAGCAGGGATAAATATAGCTTCAGCACTATGTAACAATGATACTATAAGTTTAGTTGTAGTGAGCATTACAGAAAGGGAAAGCAGGGTCATAAAAACAGGGTGTTTACTGCCATTTCCCCACTTATTCCTTTTAGTGTATTTACCAGCCCCCGGGCTTTTTATATGTTTAAAAGATATAAAAAGCCTTATTACACTAAAAATACAGCCACAGATTTCACCAGCTACAAGCCCCCATACGGCAATAACTGCATTTAATTCACTGCCAGCACCTGCAAACATATACATAAGGTATACAAACAGCACCCTTGATAACTGTTCAATAATCTGTGAAGCAGCAGGGACAGAGGCATTTTGTATTCCATAATAATAACCTGAAATACAGGCTGACAGGCTGCAGAAAGGAAAAAGCACAGACATTATTTTAAGATATGGTGCACATGACTTTTCAAGTATGATTTTCTCCGCTATCCAATCCGGCTTTGAGTAGACAAACCACATAAGAAGCAGTGAAAGCCCAAGGGCAAGTACCATGCCATAAACCAGTATTTTTAAAGGGGAAGTGCTGTTATTGTTTTTCTTCGATGTAGTAGTGCCAATAAGCTGTGAGATAGCAGTCTGTATGCCGGCGCCATATATTGTAAAACATATCCCATATATTGGAAATATAAGCTGGTATATACCAAGCAGTCCAGGACCAAGCATACCAGCAAGAAAAATTCTGTAGAAAAAGCCTATGATACGTGTTATAATACCAGCAATAGTAAGTATTATAGTTCCTTTAATAAGTTTGCTCTGAAAGAATTTCATATAATATATGCCTTTCTGCTTTATAGCAAAAGCGGTTAATACACTATATGAGAATTGTGGATTATTATGTTAATTCTGGATTAAAAACTCATTTGTCCTTGTGTTAATATATATTGTAGACTTTTTAAATGTTATTTACTATAATTAAAGAAATAATAAATTTTTTAGTTGTTTTTGAAAGGGGTTTTTATAATGAAATTACGTGGAAAATTAATGTTGAGCATGGGTGTCCTTATATTTATGACTGTATTGCTGGTTTCGTCTATGTCCTATTTATCTTTGCAGAGTGCATATGACAAAAACATCCAGGCTGAGAAGGAGAAGCTGGACCAGATTATACAGAGCCAGGTAGAATGTATGATTGGGGTGCTCCAGGCAGAATACGACAAGTCACAGGAAGAAGGGATTAACGAAGAAGAGGCCATAGAGAATGCCAAGTATATTGTCCGCACTACCAGGTACAATAATGGAACAGGTTATTTCTGGGCAGACATGGCAGATGGAACCAATGCAGTACATATTAATCCGGATGTGGAAGGAACAAACCGTTATAATACACAGGATGAAAAAGGAAATTATTTTGTACGGGATACCATTGCTGCAGGGGATAAACCAGAAGGGGGGTTTATAGATTTTTATTTCGCAAAGTCAGGGGAATCCGAAGCCAAGGCTAAAAGAGGGTTTATTAAAAAGTTTGAGCCTTATGGCTGGTATATTGGAACAGGAAATTATGAGGAGGACATGCTGCCTATTATACAAAAAGAGCTTGATGAGGCAAATAAGTCTTGTTTCCAGGCAATAACGGCTACATATTGTTTTGGTATTTTTATTTTTGTAATTGCTATCATTGTAACTTCTATAATAGCTAGAAATGTAGCGAATCCTATTAAAGCAGCATCAAAACGTCTGGTTGAACTTAGTAATGGAAACCTTAGTGACAAGGTAAAGGAATTTAAAACGAAAGATGAAACCGGGGAACTGACACGTGCCCTGGCTAAGACGGTACAGACCTGGCGTGATTATATCAGTGATATATCTGCGTCATTAGCAGAACTTGACAAAGGAAATCTCAGGTTTGATGTAGAAATGGAATATATGGGGGATTTTGCGCCTATTAAGGAATCATTCCAGCGCACCATATATAAATTAAACAATATTTTCAGGAATTTAAATATGAGCACTAGAGAGGTTGCAAATGGTTCAGAGCAGATGGCAAATGGTGCACAGGCTCTTGCACAGGGAGCTACAGAACAGGCATCGGCTGTAGAGGAACTTGCTGCCACTATAAATGAAATTAACAACCATGTTGCAAATAATGCAGAAAATTCAAAACAAGCGAGTGTACAGGCACAGACTACTGTCAGGGAACTGGAAATAGGGAAAAAGCATATGGAAAATATGATTAATACCATAAACAAGATTAATGATTCATCATCTGAAATCAGCAAGATTATAAAAACTATTGAAGATATTGCTTTCCAGACAAATATACTTGCATTAAATGCAACAGTTGAAGCAACACGTGCCGGTGCAGCTGGAAAAGGTTTTGCTGTTGTTGCTGATGAAGTACGTAACCTGGCAAATAAATCGGCAGAAGCGTCCCAGAATACAGCAACGCTTATTGAAGCGACTGTCCATTCTTTGCAAGAAGGAACAGATATAGCCTGCCAGACTTCAGAATCCCTTGACCGTATTGTTGCTTACTCTGAGGAATCGGCAAAACTTCTTCTTGGAATTTCCAAGGCATCCCAGGAACAGGCAGCATCTATTGCACAGGTGACACAGGGAATTGACCAGATTTCCAGTGTGGTACATACCAATTCTGCTACTTCAGAAGAAAGTGCGGCAACAAGTGAAGAACTGTCAAGCCAGGCCCAGGTTCTTATGGATATGGTCAGGCAGTTTAAAACCAGGTAAGCATAAGAAAACCATATTACCAGCAATATAAGTAACAGATAACAAAGAAAGGAATATATATGCCACTTATAAAAAATATGATACCAATTTTAGAGTATGATACGGACAGTGAAGCAGTTATTATGCCAGGACACCATACAGATTTCCATTTTGCAGACAGGGCAGTTTTATTATTTATGGAACCTGAAATTGATGGTTATGCAAGCGCACATAACTGTAAGAAAGAGGGCTTCTTTGAATCTGTAACAAAGATATTTCCTGTATATGGTACACAGATTAACGGCCAGGATATTTCCTTTGTGCAAGTGCCACTTGGCGGGGCAGGTGCTGTACAGGTTATGGAACAGATGATTGCCGGCGGTTCAAGGAAGTTTATTGCTGCCGGGTGCTGTGGTGCCCTTGAGGACGGGGCAGAGGGTGATTTTTTTGTACCAACAGCTGCATTAAGGCAGGAAGGGACATCTTATCACTATCTGCCGCCATCAAGGGAAGTGGAATTAAGCGCACAGGGTATCACCGCAATAGAGAAGACACTGGCAAGGCAGAATATCCCGTACCGTAAGTGTAAAACATGGACAACTGACGGGTTTTACAGGGAAACAAAGGAAATGGTGCTTTACCGTAAAAGTGAAGGGTATTCTGTAGTAGAAATGGAGTGTGCATCTATGGCAGCATGTGCAAAGATGAGGAATGTTATATTCGGGCAGTTATTATTTACTGCGGATTCCCTTGCAAATGTGGAGAAACATGATATAAGGAACTGGGGGAACGGTTCATTTAATATAGCTATGGAATTAGCACTTATGGCAGTCCTTGAAATATAAAATAAGATATATAAAATAAATTGCCAGATACTTTATGGGTATCTGGCTTTAAGCTTGCAAAGCCTGAAGTCTTTTCTTGCTTTATTCTGGCAGGTTTTAATAATGCCTTACTTTTTATTTTCCTTTACAGGATAGCCATTTCCCTGCAAATCTGTTGTCTTGTTAGAAGCATGAACCTGGCCTTTTTCTGTATTCCTGCCTGGCCTGCTGCTTTCCCATATACCCTTTGGGATTGTCTGTACAGGTTTCTTTTTCTCTGTTATTTTCATAAAACCACCATGCCTTTCTGTTTTTTATTATTATGTATTTTTTACAGAAAGGTTATCCAGTCAAAAACTGGCATTTTGTGGCATTCTGGTTTTATTTTCATATACTGGTATAGCAGGTTATTAAATTTTTGTGAGAGGATGGTAGCATATAATGATATATCTGGATAATGCTGCAACTACACCAGTACACCCGGAAGTCCTTAAGGCAATGCTGCCATATCTGGATAAGCAGTATGGCAACCCGTCAGGCATTTATGAATTTGCAGAGAAAAGCAAAGATGCCATTGACGGGGTGAGGGAGATTATTGCCAGAAGCATTAATGCAAAGCCAGAGGAAATATATTTTACAAGTGGCGGCACTGAGTCTGATAACTGGGCTCTTACAGGCATGGCAGAGGCTTTAAAAGACAAGGGGAAACATATTATTACAACATCTATTGAACACCATGCTGTTATAAATACATGCGAGTACCTTAAACAGCGTGGATTTGACATAACATACCTTGATGTGGATGGTGAAGGTATTATTAACCCTGGGCAGCTTGAAAAGGCTATAAGAAAAGATACTATTTTAATCAGTATAATGGCAGCCAATAATGAAACTGGAAGTATACAGCCAGTACAGCTAATTGGTGAAATTGCACGCAGGAATAATATTTGCTTCCATACAGATGCAGTACAGGCGTATCTCCATATGGATATAGATGTAAATAAAATGAATATAGGTATGATGAGCGCAAGTGCCCATAAGTTCAGGGGTGCAAAGGGCTGTGGCTTTTTGTATATAAGAAACGGGATAAGGCCAGCAGTTTTTATGCATGGCGGCAAACAGGAGTCAGGTATAAGGGCGGGTACAGAGAATGTGCCTGGCATAATAGGCATGGGAAAGGCTGTACAGATTGCAGTGCAGGATATGCATAGAAATATTGTGTATGTAAGGAATATGAGGGATTACCTTTTATACAGGATTGAACATGAAATACCCGGTGTAACCCTTAATGGCCCGAGGCATGTGCGTCTCCCAGGAAACCTTAATGTAAGCTTCCTTGGGATTGAAGGGCAAAGCCTGCTTATAATGCTTGATATGGATGGAATCTGTACATCAAGCGGTTCTGCATGTACAGCAGGGCTTGGTGGCGGTTCCCATGTGCTTAAAGCCCTTGGTGCAGATGGTGACAGGTTAAAAGGGGCATTAAGAATGACACTTGACTCATATAATACCATGGAAGAAATGGATTATGTAGTCTGGCGTTTAAAGGAAAATGTGGCTGCCCTGCGTGACAGGAATTAGTATACTGGCAGCATTTCCGGCCTGCGGCCTGTAAATTCTGTATAGTATTTAAAACCGCAGGCTTTTAATATTTCTGGCACACTGTCAAACCCAAAACCTAAATGTTTTGTTTCATGTGCATCAGAACCAATGGTTATTATTTCACCACCAAGGTCTTTATAAAGCTTTAGAATCTTTTCATGTGGGTGTGGGTGGTGCAGCCCGTATTTTAAACCACTTGTATTTAATTCAATTCCCTTGCCATTATAAATTAACTGCCTAAGTATTGCCTCAATTATATCAAGGAAGCGGTCTGTTATGGAAAGATAATATTCTTCATTATATAAACCACTGCTTCTTAATTTTTTCATATATGGCGTGTATCTTGTAATGTAGTCAATATGTCCATAAACGTCAAAATCCACGCCACTTTTTACATTTTCAAGTGTAGCCTCATAAAACTTCTGCATGCCGGTTTTTTCATCTGTTTTTTCCCAGAAAGTATCATAATAAGGGTCAGTATTATCTACAAGGTGCGTAGAACCTATTACAAAGTCAAATTTATATAAGTTTAGAAGTTCCATACACTTGTCCCTGGCATCTTCCTTAAGCCCAAGTTCAATCCCGGTACGTATTTTTATCTGGGGGTAAAGCAGTTTTAGCCGGTTTATTTCACTATAATAGGCATCTGCATCAAGGCAGAATGGCGGTTCTTCACCAGGAGACGCATTTTTAACATAAACTAAAGGAAAATTATAATCCATATGGTCTGTAAAACATATAGAAGAAAAACCGTTATCTATTGCAGTCTTTAACATTTCCTCCATTGGTGCCTGGCTGTCCGTTGAAAATGCTGTGTGTACATGGCTGTCTGATTTTATTATCCTTGTCATTCCTGTACCTCCTTTATTCCGCTTATATCTGTATCAATAGTCATTGAATAATTAGTATAATAAACAACAAATCCCGGTTTGCTGCCATTTGGCTTTTTAACATGTTTCTTCTGGATATAATCAATTTCTGCCTTGCCCTGTTCCCTTGCCTTTGAATAGTATGCCGCAAGCCTTGCAGCCTCTTCAAACGAGCGGTCAGGAAGTTCTTTACCTTCCGTTTTAACTATAACATGTGAACCAGCACTTGCCTTTGCATGGAACCACCAGTCATTGCCTGTGGCAATTTTAAATGTAAGCTCATCATTCTGGTAATTATTCTTGCCAATATATATATCAAAACCATCTGAAGAAATATAATGCAGGGGTTTGCTTTTTGCAGTTTTTCTACTGCCCTTGCCCTGTTCATTACGGCGTTTTATATAGCCATATTCAGAAAGCTCTTTCCTGATTGTGGCAAGGTCCTCTTCATGCATTGCAATATCAAGCGCATTGCTGATTGAGTCAAGATGTGAGATTTCCTGCCTTGTTTCTTCAATCTGTACACTTAGTGCTTCAAATGTACGCTTTAACTTGGCATATTTTTCAAAATAACGTTTTGCATTATCAACACCATTCATATTTTCATCAAGTGGTATTGTAATCTCACCGCCTGTATAATAATTGTCACAGGTAAAACTTTTCTCACCGCCTTTTAACCCATAACCATATGTTGTAAGAAGTTCACCATATACCTTGTATTTATCCCTTTTTCCAGTGTCTTTAAGCTGTTTTTCCTGTAAACCATATTTTTTCCTGGCACGTTCCAGTGCAGTATTAGTTATCCTGCGCAAATCATATGACTTCTGGCGCATACGTGAGATAACTTCTTTTGATGAATAATATAAATAAAGCATCTGGCTTACACTTTCATATTGCTTTATCTGGTAATCTTTACTGTCAGAATATATAGTTAATGGTATACATGAAAACTCAAAAGGCTCATTTCCTTTATAAATAATACATGGTTTAAAAGATGCTTCTTTTACCTGTTCCATAATTCTTGTAAAATTACGGTAAAGGTGGAGTTTCTCCATTTCTGAAAGTTCTTTTGTGCTGTTTTTATCTGAAAGTGAAGAAATATAAACCAGTTCATTTGACATAACAGGGCTGAAACCTGTAAGCGAAGTATATAAAGCCTTTGCAATATCCATTGGTTTTGCAAGGATTATATCTGTAAATTCCTTTTCAGTAATAGTAAAAGGGTCATATTTATGCTGTGTATCCGGGATAAAATAATCCCTGCCAGGAAGCACCTCCCTTACAGAACTTACAAGCAGTGAGATATGCTTAATGCTGTCAATAATTTTATTATTATCATCAGTAAAAATTATATTGCTGTGTTTGCCCATAAGCTCTATTATAAGGAATTTCCTGCATAAATCCCCCATTTCATCCAGGTGTTCAAGCCCTATGCGTATTACACGTTCAAGCCCCTCCTGCCTTATATCTGTAATACGGCAGTTATTAAGGTGCTTTCTTAAAACCATACAGAAAGTTGGTGCAGACATGGGTGACTGTTTATTTTCATCATTAAGGTAGAGAAGCGGAAGGCCTGGGTTCACTGAAACCGTAAGGCGCTTCTGGAAACGCTTTGTTTTGCCATTGCCATCACTTATGCTTTGCTTTATAGTAAGAAGCAATTCGTCCTTCTCGGGTTGTGCTATTTTAGTAATACGTCCATTTACAAGTGTATTTTTAAGCTCATTTGCAAGAGCTGCTATTGTAATTCCATCTAATGCCATAATTAACCTCATTTCTGTAAAGCGGCATATCCACTTTGTTTTTTTAATCCGGTGCAGCCGGTATTAACAATTATATTACCTAGGATGTAATAAAGCAACTGGAAAGTTGAATATAAAAATATTTTGTAAAAGTGCGGCAGTATGTTATAATAAGAGGAATATTGCAGGGGCATTAAACAGTCAGGGGGAATTTTTATGTATGGATGCATTGCAGTTGGTGCAGGTGGTTTTGCAGGGGCAATTTTAAGGTATTTAATAAGCCTTGCACCAGTAAAGGAAACTACGGTATTTCCAATAAAAACATTTATAATTAACATAGCCGGATGTATTTTAATTGGCTGTATTGCAGCACTGGTTTCAAAGAATGTTTTGTTAAACCAGGAGCTTATATTATTTTTAAAAACAGGGTTATGCGGCGGCTTTACAACCTTTTCCACATTTGCACTGGAAACATCAGATTTAATAAAAAACGGAAATACGGGAATTGCTTTTTTATATGCAGTATTAAGCATAGTAATGGGAATATGCGTTATTTTTGCAGCACAGTATTTTATATGTAAGCATCTGTAATATTTAAGAAACAACGTCATATATTTGAAGAGTGATATAATTGGAGGGCAGTTATGCAGAAATTATTAAGCAGTGCTATATATACCATATGCCTTATGCTTCTTTCACTCGCATATATAAATGATACCAAAGATTTTCTTTCAGGGTTTGCCCCGTTTAGCCAGTATGAGGAAACAAAACTTGTCCCGCCGCAGAAGATTACAGCAAAGAGCCTTGGGGTTACTTCTTCGGCAGATGAACCTTCTAAAATGTATTCCAAGGCATACTGCCTTATTGATGCAGACAGCAACAGGATTCTTGCTTCAAGGGATGCAGATACAAAGCTCCCAATGGCAAGCACTACTAAGATAATGACCTGTATTGTTACACTTGAAAATGGCAATCCTGATGATATTGTTACAGCTTCAAAGTATGCGGCTTCAATGCCTGATGTACAGCTGGGTTTAAAGGAAGGTGAGAAATTCAGGCTTGGGGATTTGCTATATTCACTGATGCTTGAATCACATAATGATACAGCAGTTGCAATAGCTGAACATATTGGCGGAAGTGTTGAAGGGTTTGCGGAACTTATGAACCTTAAAGCTGAAGAACTCGGGCTTAAGGATACACATTTTGTAACGCCTAACGGGCTTGACAGTGACGGGCATTATACAACTGCATATGAATTATGCTGCATTGGCGCATATGCAATACAGAATGAACAGTTTATGGATATAGTCCAGACACCTTCACACCAGTTTTCAAATTGTGACAATACACGTACATATTCTGTTAATAATAAAGATGCTTTTCTTACAAGCTATAGTGGGGCACTGGGGATAAAAACAGGTTTTACAGGCAATGCCGGTTACTGCTTCTGTGGTGCAGCAAGAAGGAATGGTGTTACACTTGTTTCGTCAGTGCTTGCATGTGGCTGGCCTCCTAATAAGGGTTACAAATGGTCAGATACAAGAAACCTTATGGATTATGGGTTTAAAGCATTTACACAGGCAGGGATATCTGCGGGCACACCGCTTCCTGATATTGCGGTAACAGGCGGCAAAGAAGCTTATGTGCCTGTAAAGCGTACAGAAGCAGGCAGTTTTACAATGCTTATGTCCAAAGATGATATAGTAACAGTAAGTTATGAACTTCCAGAGAAATTAGATGCACCAGTGCGTTCTGGTGATATTACCGGATATGTGAGATACTTCGTTAATGACGTGCTTTATATGTCAGTCCCTGTCGTAGTGTCAAGGACAGTAGAAAAAACAGACAGCAGGTATTTTGCAGATATTTTATTAAAAATGTTCTTTGGGAAGTTCCAGAATGCGTATTGACAGTACATGTTTAATGCACCTTTTTAGTATATTATACTGACGGCCGTTAAGAT
>DKYP01000025.1 GCA_002499945.1 Lachnoclostridium sp. UBA7097 | reverse complement strand
AAAAAAGAACAGGGTACATATTTCTACATACTCTGCTCTTTGTATTATTCTTATCTAAATGACATTGAGGCATTAACTGGCTTTTTTCTAATCCATTTTACAGAAAAGAGGTTTATTTATGTGGGGAATGCTGGTTTCAGTAATATCAGGAATTTTAATGAGTGTACAAGGCGTTTTTAATTCAGAAGTTACAAAGCAGACAGGCATATGGATTGCAGCGGCATTTGTACAGGTTACGGCATTTGTGACCTGTATGGCAGCATGGTTTGTAACAGGCAGGGAAAGCGGTTTCGGGGCTGTTATTTCCACAAAGCCTGTTTACCTTTTATCAGGAGGAATAATAGGGGCATTTATAACATATACAGTAATTGTTGGAATGAATACTCTTGGGCCTGCACAATCAGTTCTTTTTATAATAACTGCGCAGATAATTTCAGCATATCTTATTGAGGTATTTGGACTGTTTGGCGTGGAAAAAAGCCAGTTCCAGTGGACTAAACTTATAGGTGCACTGGTAGTAGTGGCAGGTATTTTTATCTTCAAATGGAAGGATTTATAGGTGGAAATTTTTTTGTAAGAAATTTTAATTAAAATGTAATAAATTTGTTGAATGTACCTATTGTAATAATTCTTTTAATTGGTTATTATGTTAAATAGTAATGGTTTACAACTAAAAGGACCGGGCTGCATAACCTTCCAGCAGATTATGGAGGGCATGCATGGGAAAGAAAAAATTTATAACAACTGTAACCTGCATTGTATTTATAGTATTTTCAGGTATTCTTTATTTAAAACAGGACACGGGCGGTACAGATGCCAGTTTTATTAATGAAACCGGGAGTGCAATGGAAACAGCGGATGCAGGCAGTGGAATATTACAGGAAGAAGAAGCAGGGGGCAGGCAGGAAGCAGAAGATGGCAGCAGTGCGCAGGCAGCCACAAACGGGATTGCTGTGTATATATGTGGTGCGGTAAAGCATCCAGGAGTATACAGTTTACCAGACGGGCAGAGGATTTGTGATGCTGTAGATGCAGCTGGCGGTTTTAAAAAATCTGCGGCACGTTCTGCCATAAACCTTGCAAAAGTCCTGTCTGACGGGGAACAGGTGGTTGTCCCCACTAAGAAGCAGGCAGCATCTTATAAAAATAATAATATTGGCAATGCAGAAAACGGCGGGGACGTAGCCGGCACAAAAGCTGGCGCTGCCGGGCTTGTTAATATAAATACTGCATCAAGGGAGGAACTTATGTCCCTGCCAGGCATTGGGGAGAGCAAAGCAGATGCAGTTATAGAGTACCGCTTATCAAACAGCTTTAAAAGCATTATGGACATAAAAAATGTTACTGGAATTAAAGACGGAGTTTTTAACCAGATAAAAGACCTGATTACTGTATAAATGGAAGGATGGAAAATAATGGCCAGGAAAGTTTTAGTAGTTGATGACGAGAAATTAATTGTTAAAGGAATACGTTTCAGCCTGGAGCAGGATGGCATGGAGGTTGACTGTGCATATGACGGGCAGGAAGCACTTGATTATATTAACAAAAATAAATATGATGTTATTCTTCTTGATGTTATGCTGCCAGTGCTTAACGGTTTTGAAGTATGCCAGCAGATACGTGAATTTTCCAATGTGCCTGTAATAATGCTTACTGCCAAAGGCGACGATATGGATAAAATATTAGGGCTTGAATATGGTGCAGATGATTATATTACAAAGCCTTTTAATATATTAGAGGTTAAGGCACGCATCAAGGCAATTATAAGAAGAAGTTCAGTGTCAGAAACAAAAGAGCCGCCAAAGGTTTATTCATATAACGGGCTGCGCATTGATATAGAAAGCAGAAGGGCTTATATTAATGATAAAGAGGTAAACCTTACAGCAAAGGAATTTGACTTGTTAGAGCTTCTTATGCTGCATCCAAATAAAGTTTATGGAAGGGAAGAACTTTTAAATACTGTATGGGGGTATGACTATCCAGGTGATGTAAGGACTGTGGATGTACATATCCGGCGTTTAAGGGAGAAAATAGAAGAAGCTCCAAGCAATCCAGTTTTTATCCATACTAAATGGGGTGTTGGTTACTATTTCCAGAAATAATCTGGCACCATAACATAAGCTGTATGGAGGAAATACTTTGAAGAACGCATGGAGCAGCCTGCTATATAATATTAGAAGTATGCGTGTGCAGGTATTCGGGATATTGCTTTTTACTGGCCTTGTACCCATAATATTTCTATTTAACGTAATAACAAATACATATGATACACAGATGGTTTCACAAAGAACAGATGAATTGCAGTCATGTGGCACAGTTATTTCCAACCTGGTAGTTTCATCAGGCTATCTTTCAGGAAATGCTTCTAATGTTTCTGGCAATGTAGACACTGAAACAGATGAAATAGCTAATATATACCAGGGGCGTATAATTATAGCCAACAGGGATTTGAAAATAGTAAAAGATACTTATGGCATTGAAGAAGGCAAAACGCTTATCTCTACAGAAGTAGTAAAATGTTTCAGTGGAAGCAGTGAGAAGAAATATGTAAATAATTTAGGCGGGTATATGCAGCTTACAATGCCTATAACAGACCCCTTGCTTAATGAGGTATGCGGGGTAATTGTAATAAGTTATTCAATAAGTAACCTGGAGAATATATCAAGGGAAGTGTCACACAGGACATTTTTCCTGCTCCTTGGGATTGCACTTATTATAATTATATTGTCATTTGCATGTTCACTCCTTCTTACATCACCACTGGGGAAGGTCGCAAGTTCAATTAAGGATTTGTCCAAAGGGGATATGGAGATTAAGCTTGATATGCACGGGTATTCTGAACTTGTAAAGATTTCAGAGTCTTTTAACCAGATGACAGAGGTAATAAGGAAACAGGAAAATTCAAGGCAGGAATTTGTTTCCAATGTTTCGCATGAGTTAAAGACGCCGCTTGCTTCAATGAAAGTGCTGTCGGACTCGCTTCTTTCACAGGAAGGAATGCCAGAAGAGATATACCGGGAGTTCTTAGGCGATATAACTACAGAAATTGAAAGGATGACATGTATAATAAATGACCTTCTTTCAATGGTTAAAATGGATAAAAACAGTGCTACAATGCAGGTTTCTAATATAAGCATAAACGAACTTTTAGAACAGCTTCTTAAGCGTCTCCGCCCAATAGCGGCAAAGCGCAGCATAGAGCTTATATTTGAAAGTTACCGCCCTGTTATGGCAGATGTGGATGAAGTCAAAATATCAATAGCATTTAACAATATTATTGAAAATGCTATTAAATATAATTATGATGATGGCTGGGTAAGGGTTACTTTAAATGCAGACCATAAATTTTTCTTTGTAACAATACAGGATTCGGGCGTAGGGATACCAGAAGAACTACAGGATAATGTATTTGAAAGGTTTTACAGGGTTGACAAGGCAAGGTCAAGGGAAACAGGTGGTACAGGGCTCGGGCTTTCAATTACAAGAAATGCGGTGCTTCTGCACAGGGGCTCTATAAAACTTTACAGCAAGGAAAAAGAGGGGACTACATTTACAGTCAGGATACCACTTAACTATATACCATAATATAAGGAGGGCAGCTTGTTATGAAGAAGTCCGCGTTCCATATAATACTGGTACTGTCTGTTTTTCTGGCTGCCCCGTGTTTTTTAACTTCATGCCAGGGCAAAAACGGTGAAGATTATGACGGGTATTATATATTTGGGCTTGATGCCAACGAAACAAAGGTTTTATTTGAGAAGTACAGCCCTGTTTCAGAAGAAACATATGGGCTGGTTAAAGAACTGCTGGAAAAAATGTCAAATGAGCCTGAAGATATTTATATGAAAAAAGCCATTCCTGATGATGTTACCATAGATAATTATATTTTATCTGGTGAAGGAGGGCTTTCGCTTTATTTTAATTCATCATACGGGAATTATACAGGTGTGCCTGAGATACTCAGAAGGGCAGCTATTGTAAAAACCCTGTGCCAGATACCAGAAGTGGAAGATGTGCAATTCTATGTATCAGGACAGCCGCTTACTACTTCCAATATGGAAGCCGTGGGCATTATGCGGGCAGATGATTTTATTGACAATACAGGTGGTGAAACAAGTTATAAGCAGAATACTACCCTGAATATGTATTTTTCTGATTATAGAGGTACATCACTTGTTGAAGTGCCAGTGGAAATTACTTATGATGCAACTATACCATTAGAGCAGCTTGCAGTTGAGCAACTTATGAAAGGACCATATTCTATTGAAGGCGTAAATAAAAAGAACGTGCTTCCTACAATACCTGACGGGACAAGGCTTAATAAGGTGACAGTAAGGGAGAATACGTGTTATGTGGATTTTTCATCTGAGTTTTTAAATAAGCGCAAACAGGTTACAGCGGATGTTGCAATTTATTCTGTTGTAAACACACTTGTTGAACTTCCAACTGTAAATAAAGTACAGTTCAGTATAGATGGCGGGCAGGTTCTTGAATATAGTTCTTCTGTGAATTTTGGCGAGCCGTTTGAGAGAAATCTTGATATAGTGCTTCCTAATGTATCAGTTTCATCAGGTACACCATAATGGGTTATAAGAGGGGGTGGTTGGATAAAAAGGCCGGCAGTATGGATTTTTACTGCACTTGTTATATTATTTGCTGCATACAGGTTCTTTTTTGCAGAGAAAGATGATGCAAGGTATTATATAATGGATGCTGCTTTTGAGGACAAGGCAGAAGCAGATATAACAGGCGTGGTTTATAATTATGAAGGAAATAACAATGGCTGTTCTGTATATTTAAAAGATGTTTCTGTACATTTAAAGGACAATACAACAGTTTACAGCCTTCCACGTATACTGGTTTATGTAAAAGAAGAACCCTGTTTTAAAACAGGCAGCCGGTTAAAAGTGGCAGGAAATATTTTTAAAATTGAAAAACCATCTAATCCAGGGCAGTTTAACCAGAGGGAATATTTAAAAGAGAAAAATATCTATTATACAGCAGCCGCCCGCAATGTGGAGACTGCAGGGAATGCAGGCGGTATTTATTATGGATTTCTTAGATGTATAAGAAATATAAAAAACAAGCTGGCAGAAGTGTATGGAAATGCATTGCCAGGGAAACAGGGCGGCATTGTAACAGCCATGCTTCTTGGTGACAAGACACTTGCAGATATTGATATAAAAAACCTTTATAAACAGAGTGGGATAGGGCATCTTCTTGCAATAAGCGGCTTGCATATATCAATTCTTGGAATGGCTGTATATAAGTTTATACAAAGTGTTTTTATATTATTGTGCAATATTGCAGGCTATATATATAAAGATAAAAAAACTTCGTTAAAATATATAAAGACAATATCTTTAACAGCATCTTTGGCACGGGTTGCCCCTGTGGCAGTAACACTTGTTTTTATCTTTGCATATGGAAGCATGACAGGCTTTGGCATATCCACATGCAGGGCTGTAATAATGATGTCTGTACTGCTTTTAGCACCACTTATATATAGAAGTTATGATATGCTTTCAGCACTTGGTGCCAGTGCAGTTATTATACTATTACAAAAGCCTTTTGCAGTATTTTCATGCAGTTTCCTTCTTTCATTTGGTGCAGTCCTTGGAATTACGCTGGTTTATCCAGCATTTAAAAAGCTTTATACAGGCGGCGGCAATGCAGACAGCGGGTATAACAAAAGAAAGAATTATATATACAGGTTTAAAAAATTCCTTAAAACAAAAAATACAGGCAGGTGCATGCCAGTTACAAAAGAAAAGTATTTATTAATGTATTCAAGGTATATTTTATATCTCTTATTTGAAAAAACAGCAGATTTATTTTTAACAAGTCTTTCTATCCAGGTTATAACTATTCCAGTTATACTATATTTCTATTATGAATTTCCATTGTATGGCGTATTTATAAATATTATTGTAATACCGCTTATGCCATTAATTGTAGTTACTGCTGCCGCAGGAGGGGTTATGGGGCTTTTCTTTATGCCGGCAGCAAAGTTTTTACTTGGAAGCACATGTTTTCTTCTGGATATTTATGAAACTATATGCAGGTATGCAGCGAAACTTCCATTTAATATAATAATTGCTGGCAGGCCAGGGAACTGGCAGGTTGTGGTTTATTTTATAATTCTTGCCATTATTATATACATTGTCCTTTACAAAGATATCTGCCATGTGGTATTAACAGCGGCCATGCTTTTAGCCGCCCTTTGTATAATTCTTTATACAAAAAGATATAACGGGGTTAATATAACATTTCTTGATACAGGGCAGGGGGATGCAATATTTATCCAGGATAACAATGGGACGGTTTATTTGGTTGACGGTGGCAGCAGTAATGTAGATAAAACCGGGCTGTACAGGATTATTCCATTCCTTAAATATAATGGCATAAAAGAGATTGGGTATATGGTAATGACACATCCCGACGAAGACCATATTTCAGGGCTTAGGGAGATTATAGGACAACCAGGAAGCGGCATTAGGGTAAATAACCTGCTTATCCCTGGCCCTGCGCCAGAGTGTAAAGACGAAGCGTATTATGGCATAGTAAAGCTTGCATTACAAAATAATATAAATACAGCTTATATAAAAACAGGGGATACCATATCAGACAACAAAGGATTTAGTATTAAATGCCTGCATCCACAGGCCGGTTTTAATGCAGAATCAGCTAATGCGTATTCCACGGTATTAAGCATTACATATGGCAGCACATCTTTTCTTCTTACAGGGGATATTGAGGGGAATGGTGAAAAAGCCCTTCTTGAAAAGTTAAATACAGACAAAACCCTGCCTGAAAGTTACAATGTACTGAAGGTGGCGCACCACGGTTCCAAAAATTCTTCATCTGCGGAATTTTTAGAAAGGGTGTCACCAGACATATCAGTAATATCATGCAGCAAAAATAATACTTACGGGCATCCGCACAAAGAGCTGGCAGACAGGCTTGTGGACGCAGGCAGCAGCTGGGTGGCAACTAAAGATGCAGGTGCTATAACAGTATTAAGTGATGGAAATAAAATTACCCTTAAAACCTATAATAAGCATTGAAAACGGGAAACGGGCAGGTTACTGCCTGTCCGCAAGCAGCTTCTGTATCTTCTGGCTTGCATCAATAATTGTACTGACGCTTATATCATGGTTCAATGTATCAATAATAAGTGATATATAATTACTTAAATCAACATTGTGGTAATAGTCTTTATTTTTAATTTCATCAGGGCAGTAGCACAGGTTTGTTGTGTATAATTCATCAAAAACATGCTGCCTGTAAGCTTCGTCTATCCTGTCTGTGCCATTTGAAAAAAGCCCGAAAGTAGCACAAATAATAATTTTACCTACATTCCTTTTCCGGAGTTCTTTTGCTGTTTCAAATACCGTCTGCCCAGAGGCAATCATATCATCAACAATTACAACATCTTTGCCACTTACATCATTACCAAGAAATTCTATTGAAACCACAGGGTGTACCCCGTTTGAAATCTTTGAGTAATCCCTTCTTTTATAAAACATGCCCATATCAACACCAAGAAGGCTGGCATAATATACTGCCCTGCGCATACCGCCTTCATCCGGGCTTATAATCATAAGGTGGTCTTTATCCGCCTTTATGCCAGGGTCATTTTTAAGAAATGCACTTATAAACTGGTAGGATGTAAAGAAATTCTCAAAACTGCTGGCAGGAATGGCATTTTGTACACGGTTATCATGCGCATCAAATGTTATAATAGTATCTGCACCCATTGCTGCAAGTTCCTGCAAAGCCTGTGCACAATCAAGGGATTCATTATTAATGCGTACATGCTGGCGGCCTTCGTAAAGGTAAGGCATAATTACAGTAATACGCCTTGGATGCCCGCTGCATGCCATAATAACACGTTTAATATCCATAAAATAATCATCAGGTGACATATGTGAATTATAACCACGCATTGCATAAGTGTTGCTGTAATTCGTTGTATCAGCAATAATATAAAGGTCAGCACCACGTATTGATTTATTAATAACTGCTTTGCCTTCACCAGTGCCAAACCTTGGACACTCAAACGGGACAAGATATGAATCTGCATCATATCCTGGCATTTTAAACACTGGCTTTTTGCTGTTTAAAAGCGCATTCTTCCTGCGGGCAGTAATTAAACTGTCTATTTTCATGCCTAATTCATTATAATTCCCTATAGATATGATTTTAAGGGGCGCAAAAGGCATGGCATCATCAAAAGTTGTATCTGGCATAATTAACCTCCATTGGGATATCTGTATATAAACAATAAAAATATTAACAGTATTTAATATAGCATTTTCCAGGGAAATAGTCAAAGTGGTGGAATTACATAGAAACCTTGCATTTCAAAACTGGCTTTGTTAGAATATTATTATATAAATCATAAGAAAGGCAGGTATTATGGGGGAGATTATTTCAGTTGGAAACCAGAGTTTTGAATCTATCAGGGAAATGGGAGCGTTTTATATTGATAAAACAAATTTTATAAAAGAGTGGTGGGAGAACGGGGATATTGTGACCCTGGTTACACGTCCCCGCCGTTTTGGAAAAACCTTGAATTTAAGCATGATGGAGAGTTTTTTTTCAAACCAGTATGCAGGCAGGGCAGATTTATTTGAGGGGCTTTCTATATGGAATGATGAAGAATACCATAAGTTACAAGGGAGTTTTCCAGTGCTTTTTATAAGCTTTGCAGGGATTAAATCAGATAATTATGAGATGGCAAGGGAAGGTATTGTAAATGTTATTATAGACTTATATGTAAAATATAGTTTTTTGTTACAAGAAGATTTGCTGGATTCCCAAGAAAAGGAATATTTTAGTTTTATTAATCGTGAAATGACAGATTCTGCAATAGCGTTATCATTGAACAGGCTGGCACTTTGCATGAATCATTATTATGGAAAAAAGGTTATTATACTTCTTGATGAATATGATACACCGTTACAGGAGGCATATGTATATGGCTATTGGGATAAGATGGTTTTGCTGGTACGCACTCTTTTTAATTATACATTCAAAACAAACCCTTATCTTGAACGTGGCCTTATGACAGGTATTACAAGGGTAAGTAAAGAATCCATATTTTCAGATTTGAATAACCTTGTAGTTATTACGACAACTTCGGGGCAGTATGCAACATGTTTTGGTTTTACAGAGAAAGAGGTTTTTGATGCGCTTGAAGAACAGGGGCTTGGCGGATGGAAGGATAATGTTAAAAAATGGTATGACGGTTTTATATTTGGGGATGAGGCAGATATATATAATCCCTGGTCTGTTACAAGTTTTTTAAAGGAGAAGAAACTTAAAACGTATTGGGCAAATACAAGCTCTAACAGTTTGGCGGGGCAGCTTGTCAGGGAAGGGACGCCAGAAATTAAAACGGCTTTTGAGGACCTGCTGGCAGGAGGGCAGGTTACAGTGGAGATTGATGAGGAGATTGTGTTTAACCAGCTTAATGAAGGTGACACAGCGGTATGGAGCCTTCTTCTTGCATCAGGTTATCTTAAGGTGGATAAAAAACCAGAATATGAAGAAAATGATTTATACCAGGTTTCTTTTACCAATTATGAAGTAATGAGAATGTTCCGGAAAATTATAAAGGGATGGTTCTGCCAGCAAAATACTAAATATAATGATTTTGTAAAGGCATTACTTATTGATGATGTTGATTATATGAACCAGTTTATGAACCAGATAGCCCTGCGTACATTTAGCAGTTTTGATACTGGCAGGAATGCTTCGGTGCAAGAGCCAGAGCGTTTTTACCACGGTTTTGTGCTTGGGCTTATTGTAAGCCTTGCCGGGAAGTACCATATTACATCTAACAGGGAAAGTGGTTTTGGAAGATATGATATTATGCTTGAACCTCTGGACGGGGAACTTCCTGCAATTATAATGGAGTTTAAGGTATTTAACAAGAGAAAGGAAAAAAGCCTTGAAGAAACAGTGGAAAATGCGCTGTTACAGATAAAGGACAGGAAATATGATACAGAACTGGAAGCAAAGGGGATTTTAAAAGAAAGAATACGGCACTACGGGTTTGCGTTTGAGGGCAAAAACGTTTTGATTGGGAAAGAATTTTCTTGTTGACAAATACAGGAAGCAATGTTAAACTAGTCTAGTATGCCGCTTAGTGAGGTTTTATGAAGCCCTGTGCAAAGGCGCAGGCACCAAAACTAGCGAGTAATGATAAATAGGAGGTGCAGATATGTACGCAGTTATTGCAACAGGTGGCAAGCAGTACAAAGTATCTGAAGGTGATATCATTGACGTAGAAAAGCTTGATGTTGAAGCAGGTGGGACAGTTACTTTCGATGATGTTATTGCTGTAAATGACGGGACAATGAAGGCAGGCGCTGACGCAGCAGGCTCAACAGTTACAGCTTCTGTAGTTAAAGAAGGCCGTGCAAAGAAAGTTATTGTTTACAGATATAAGAGAAAGACTGGATACCATAAGAAGAATGGCCACAGGCAGAGTTTTACACGTGTTAAGATTGAAAAGATTAATGCTTAATGTGTAAGCGGTGGCAGCATGATAAAGGTTACAATTTACCAGGACCATAGTAATGTTTATTGTGGTTTCCGTATGGAAGGACATGCTGGTTATGCAGCATATGGCAGTGATATAGTATGTGCGGCAGTATCCATGCTGGTTATTAATACAATGAATTCAATAGAACAGTTTACAGATGACCAGTTTGACGGGGCTGTGCATAAAGAAGAAGATGTAGTTTCTTTTGATATTTTATCAGAGCCTGTAAGTGGTTCTGCCAGGCTTTTAATGGATTCACTTGTGTTAGGGCTTAAGGCCGTGCAAAGTGAGTATGGAAAGAAATATATTAAAATTAAGATTAAGAATAAGCAGGAGGTGTAAGGAAATGTTGAAAATGGACCTTCAGTTATTTGCCCATAAAAAGGGAATGGGTTCTACTAAGAACGGCAGGGACTCAGAGTCAAAAAGATTAGGGGCAAAAAGGGCAGACGGGCAGTTTGTGCTTGCAGGTAATATACTTTACAGGCAGCGTGGCACAAAGATACATCCAGGTGTGAATGTAGGCCGTGGAAGTGATGATACATTATTTGCTTTAGTAGATGGTGTACTCCGTTTTGAAAGAAAAGGAAGGGATAAGAAGCAGGCTTCTGTATATCCAGTAGAAGCTAAATAGGCTTTTTACCTGGCCATAACTGGTTTAGAGGGGCTGTGTTTTACAGCCCCTGTTTGTTAATTATTGCATTAAATATAAGATGGAAGAAGGTGGAATGATGTTTGCTGACAGTGCTAAGGTATATATACGTTCTGGCAGGGGCGGTGACGGGCATGTAAGTTTCAGGCGTGAACTTTATGTTGCAGCAGGAGGCCCTGATGGCGGTGATGGCGGCAAGGGCGGTGATTTAATATTTGAGGTTGACAAAGGACTTAACACACTTAATGATTTCCGCCATATAAGGAAATACTGTGCAGGCGACGGGCAGCCTGGCAGCAAGAAACGCTGCCATGGTGCAGATGGTGCAGACCTTGTTGTAAAAGTGCCGGAAGGGACTGTTGTAAGGGAAGCAGAAACTGGCAAAGTAATTGCTGATATGTCATATGGCTGCACAAGGGAAGTTATATTAAAAGGCGGCAGGGGCGGCAAGGGAAATATGCATTATGCAACCCCTTCTATGCAGGTGCCTAAATATGCACAGCCTGGAAAGCCAGGGCGTGAACTTTATGTAATACTTGAACTTAAAACCATAGCTGATGTAGGGCTTGTTGGTTTCCCGAATGTAGGCAAATCAACATTTCTGTCACGTGTAAGCAATGCAAAGCCTAAGATTGCAAATTACCATTTCACCACATTACAGCCTGTACTTGGTGTTGTAGACCTTGAAGATTCAGATGGTTTTGTTATTGCAGATATACCAGGGCTTATAGAAGGTGCATCAGGCGGTGCAGGGCTTGGACATGATTTTTTAAAGCATATAGAACGCACAAGGGTTTTTATCCATATGGTGGATGCAGCATCTACAGAGGGCAGGGACCCGTTAAATGATATAAATATTATTAACAGTGAACTTGAAAGCTATAACAGCGGGCTTCTTGACAGGCCGCAGGTTATAGCTGCCAACAAGACAGATGTATTCTATGGGACAGAAGAGGATACAGTTATTTCACTGTTAAGGGAAGAGTTTGAACCAAAAGGGATAAAAGTATTTCCAATATCAGCCGTAAGCGGCAAAGGGGTAAAGGAACTTTTATACTATGTAAAAGAGCTTCTTGACAAGGCAGGCAGGGAGCAGGTTGTATTTGAAAAAGAATACAAAGAAGAAGATACAACATTTCCTGATGAACCATATACAGTGGAATATGATGAGAAGGAAAAAATATATATTGTTGAAGGCCCACGCATTGAGAGAATGCTTGGATATACAAACCTTGATTCTGAAAAAGGGTTCAGCTTCTTCCAGAAATTCCTCCATGCATCAGGCATTATTGAAGAGCTTGAGGAGATGGGGATAGAAGAAGGGGATACAGTAAAGATGTATGGACTTTCGTTTGACTACTACAAGTAAAGCTTAGATTAAGGAGTGCCAGGTGAAAGAGATTGCATTAGAAATTCCAGTATGTATTATTGCAGCTGCTTTAATAATGGTAATACATGAACTTACAAAATCTATAGTATATCTCTGTGTGCGCAAGATACAGGGACAGGCAGCAAGCCATAATAACAGCATATTTGCCATATGGAGGTATATTGACCCCTTAGGGCTGCTGCTTTCGGCAACATGCTTTGTCCCATTTTCCAAGCCGCATTTATTCAGGATAAGGGATAAGAAAACAAATATGATACTTGGGGTAACTGGTTTTACAGCCCTGTTGTCTTTATTTATTTTAAGCATAGCTGTATTAAAGACTGGCTGCCTTGGCATGGGCACACTTTTCAGGGCAGGCGGTATAACTGCCCGTATTGTTTCTATATTCTGGCAGTATATGGCAATCCTTAGTTTTGATATGTTTATTGCAAATATGTTCCCAGTTTCTACATTTGATATGGGGCTTGTAATAGCAGGCTTTTCTGCAAGGCATTACTTACAGATAATAAAAGCAGATTCCGCAATAAAACTTATATTTATATTAGCTTTGATGTTTGATATAATCCACTATGGATGTATAAGGCTTCTCAGGCTGCTTTTATAATAAAGGAGAATAAAATGATTCCTGTAAAGCTTGATGTATTTGACGGGCCGCTTGATTTGCTGCTGCAGCTTATAGAAAAGAATAAAATTGATATTTTTGATATACCAATAGTGGAAATTACAGAACAGTATATGGATATTATTTCCCAGATGGAAAAGAAGGATATGGATATTATGAGCGAGTTCCTTGTAATGGCGGCAACCCTGCTTAAAATAAAGTCCAAAATGCTTCTTCCAGCCAAAAAGGATGAAGAAGGGGAAGAAACAGACCCAAGGGAAGAACTGGTGGAAAGGCTTCTGGAATATAAAACATATAAATATGCGGCACTTGGGCTTAAGGATTTACAGACTGATGCCTCAAGGCAGCTATTTAAAGGAAAGACGCTGCCAGAGGACATAGCTTCTTATAAACAGGAAGTTAATACAAGTGAACTTTTATCAGGTATTACCCTGGACAGGCTCCAGCAGGTGTTTAATGATGTAATGAGGAAACAGATTGATAAGATTGACCCTGTAAGGAGTAAGTTTGGTGAGATAAAGAAAGAGGCAGTAAGCCTTGGGCAGCGCATGGTTTATATTGAGGAATATGCCAAAGTACATGGCAGTTTCAGTTTCAGGGCAATGCTTGAGGAAGATACAGGTAAAACTGTTGTAATTGTTACATTTCTTGGCATACTTGAACTTATGAAAGCAGGAAAGCTTGAAATAAAGCAGGAAAATATTTTTGGTGAAATCTGGATTACATATAGAAAGGCAGCACAGGAGGGTTCCCTATGACACTTTCAGAGCTGGAAGCAAGGATAGAGGCAATACTTTTTACTATGGGTGAAGCTGTGCAAACAGGCAGGATTGCAGCGGCTACAGGGCAGGATGAGGAAACATGCAGGCGTGTTATAAGAAATATGATGGATAAGTATATGGCAGAAGACAGGGGCATACAGATTATTGAGCTTGATGGTGCATTCCAGATGTGTACAAAGACGGAGATGTATGAAACACTGGTTAATATTGTACATGTGCCAGAAAAACATGTGCTTACAGATGTACTTCTTGAAACTTTGTCGATTATAGCATATAAACAGCCGGTTACAAAGATAGAGATAGAACATATACGTGGCGTAAAATCAGACCATGCAGTAAATAAACTGGTGGAATATAACCTGGTATGTGAGGCTGGAAGGCTTGATGCGCCGGGAAGGCCTGTGCTTTTTGCAACTACAGAGGAGTTTTTAAGGAACTTCGGGATAGAATCGGTGGAAGGGCTGCCAGTAATAAACCCTGATAAAATAGAGGACTTTAAACAGGAGGCAGAACAAGAGGCACAGCTTAGTTTTCTTTGATTAATGGATGCGGACGCAGTTTCTATGTCTTTAATAAATATTTGGATGCGGACGCAGTTTTTATATGTCTTTAATAAACATTTTCCTCCAGCGGCACGCTTGCGCTACGATGGTCCACGCAACGGCGCATAAAAGGGCAGAGTACGCCCTTTAAACGCCGGCGGGTCCATAGTGCACGCTATCCGGAATAATGTTTATTAAAGACATTGGAAACTGCTGTGCCGCATAATGGGTGGAATATTCTGGCTGTTTCCAGCAAGATGCTTAAATCCGAGGATTTGCAAATTGAAAAGTAGTAAAGCGGATTACAAATATCCGTTTGAATAGTAATGGAGAGAGGGAGAAGTTATGGAGTTAATACTTGATACACATACACATACAATAGCAAGCGGGCATGCTTATAATACTATAAATGAAATGGCAAAGAGTGCGGCAGATAAAGGACTTGGGCTGCTTGCAATTACAGAACATGCGCCAGCAATGCCAGGTTCATGTTCTTATATGTATTTTCTTAATTTCAGGGCATTAAGGCGTGAAAAATATGGTGTAAAGCTGCTTTTTGGCGCAGAGTTAAATATACTGGATAAAGATGGTACAGTTGATTTGGAAGAAGATATATTAAAGGGGCTTGATATAGGCATTGCAAGCATCCATCCGCCATGTTACAAGGGTGGTACAGCAGAAGAAAATTTAAATGCTTATATTAAAGCTATGGAAAACCCATATGTAAATATTATAGGCCATCCTGATGACGGCAGGTTTCCTGTAGACATGGAAAAGCTTGTACTTGCAGCGAAAGAAAACCATGTACTTCTTGAAATAAATAATGCTTCACTTAATCCAGAGGGATTCCGCAAAGATACAGAGAAAAATGACCTTGAAATGCTTGGATTTTGTAAAAAATACGGTCAGCCGGTGGTAATTGGCAGTGATGCACATGTTGAAGAGGATGTCGGGAATTTTGAAAGGGCAAGGAATATTATTGCAAAAGCAGGATTCCCAGAAGAACTTGTAATTAATACATCTGTAGATAAATTGTATGGGTATGTAAAAGGGGGGACTCATTAATGAGTAAATATTCATATGTTACTTTAAGGGAAAAACCTGAATTAAAAGAATATGCAGCGGAATGGTTTCATGGCAAATGGGGTGTTTCAAAAGAGGCGTATCTTGAATGTATGGAGACGTATCTGGACAATAAAACAGAATACGGATGGTATCTTTGTATAAATAATGGAAAAATTGCCGGAGGCATAGGCGTAATAGAAAATGATTTTCACAACAGAAAAGACCTGTCACCCAATGTGTGCGCTGTATACACGGAAAAAGAATACCGTTGTAACGGAATAGCAGGGTGTCTGCTTAATATGGCTGTTAATGATTTAAAAGCAAAAAAATCACTCCAATCTATTTAGTTACAGACCATATTGGTTTTTATGAAAGATATGGCTGGGAATTTTTGTGTATGGTCCAGGGAGATGGTGAACCTGGAATGACCAGAATGTATATTCACCGGTAAATTCCAGCTGGAAAATAAGCATTCACTTTAGACGGTGGGATGAATGGCATTGCACCTGGAAAAGCTTATTGTATTTTAACAACATATATGATACAATACTAACATATAAGCACATCATATCTGTACTTTG